>NZ_JAVRBQ020000160.1:0-46454 GCF_034531215.2 Nostoc sp. ChiSLP03a | reverse complement strand
CGAGCTTAACAAAATTGAGCGATGTTGGTCATGGTTAAAAAGCCGAATTCGTAAGCAAATAATTCAATTTGGCTGTCTGAGAGATGCGATGGAAGCTGTGCTTCACACAGCGGCTTAACCGCCTTGGCGGTTGCTATAGCTACCTGAATTCCACATTTAGCATCCATCAAAAAATGTTGCTCCAGAGTTGACGTTTCGGTGTTTCGCGCAGTCTGTAAAAGCTTCCGCTTTCCCTGCAAGAACTTCTGCTTTGACGTTTCGGTGTTTCGCGCAGTCTGTAGCAACTTTTGCTTTGACCTTAGTTTTGCACTTTATTTAATCCGCATTCCTTAGTACCTTTTGATTAGATCCAAAGTAGAGTTCGCCCAATTCTTCCAAAGAAACATCGGTCTGCGATTCTGGATTACGGAAGTAGGGATGGATAGGAAGGAGTTCAGCGCGAGGGCTTTCCGGTGAAGACACAATTTGCTCAAGCAAAGACAGGTAGTTTTCACCAGTAGATTCCCAAGTGTACTTCTTCAACACCCGTTCCTGACCAGCTTGGGCAAAATACTCCCACTCTTGAGCATCACATAGCAACCGCTCCAAGCCCCGTGCAATATCAGCAGGGTCTTCTGGATTGACGAGTACGCCATATTCCCGATCTCCTTGTTGCAAGCTCTCGCTAGGGCCACCGTTCTTGGTTGCTACCACTGGTAAGCCTGCTACTGCTGCTTCTAAGGGAGCAAGCCCAAAAGGTTCGTAGAGTGCGGTCAGCGCAAATACTGAGCGGCGTTTAACCATAAATCTATAGGTTGCTGCTAGTGACTCTTGAGATTGATGTAACAAGCTAAATGCACTGATTTTGCCCCACAAGTCGTTTTCTTTGACCGCTTCCCGAATCGGGGCTAATACTTCTTCAGCGATTTCGTCGCTAGTCTCTTCTCGTAAAGGATTGTCCAGCGCCCCTGTAATTAGCACCAAGTTAGCTCGTTCCTGAAGTGTTGGACTGATTGCGAAAGCTTGCACTAGCCCCAATATGTTTTTTTTCAGTTCTAATCGACTGGATGCTAAAATGACGGGCAAATCTCGACGGTCTTCTGCAATGTCCCGTGCCAATCGTTCCTGAATGAACTCGTAAGTAGCCTCCTCGTTTTCAGAACGCGCTTCTGCACCGAAAACCGAGAAATCTGCTCCCGGTGGAATCACTGCAAAGCGGTTTTCGTTGTCTACATCCACTGCACCACTATAGACTCGATGAGAATACTGTTCAAAACGTTCTTGTCGCGTGCTGGTGATATTAACCGCCGAGCGATTCATGCTCAGGCGTTCGGCTAAAATGCGATATCTAAAATTAAATTGCTCGTCTATCCCTGTGAGATTTTCTGGGGTAACTTCCAATTTGTCGATCTTTTGAGCGCCGAGAGAATGAGCAGTAAAGGTAAAAGGTATGCCTGTCTCCTCTTCAATTAGAACGCCACACAGTCCTCCATCAGCGTAGTGAGCAGTCATAGCATCGGGTAAGCTACCTTCCTGTTGATAAAATTTCAAGATGTTGGGTACCCAATCAGCGACAAGATGAGGCCATAACAATTCTTTAGAGAGAAATTCTTTTGGCCCAGCTGGTAAGCGGATAATGCGGACATTATCGATCCCTGGATAAGTGTCAATCGTTTCGGCAAACTCTGGCCACTCCGGGTCAATAATTTGACGGGTGATAATATCAACTTTATGACCCATTTGAGCTATGGCTATAGCGACTTGCCTAACGTAAATTAGTTGACCCCCAAAATCTGGGTGTTTAGTGATGTGACTATTGCCTGAATCAAAATTGCCTTGAGGGTTGAGAAATCCAATGTGCATTGCCCGCTTCCTAATACAGGTTAATTTCTACTAAAGATTTTGCCTGAAGATGGCAGCATAACAGCTTAGTGAGCTTGTTAAAAACTCTCAAGGCTGAAAAACGCAGGCAGTAAGACTGTAGGTACATACCATCAAAAAGTAAGTCAAAGGACTTTTATTGATTCCCTTGAGCTTAAATTCAACCAGTACAGTCATTTTCCTAATGCTTAAAGTTAATCATTACTGCGGTACGCGCACATATACCGAATGACATATTTGAAGTGTCCAGATAAATCTGACTTGCTAGGATGGCATTAGAAATTCATAGCATTTGAGTATGACCAAGCAAGACATTCCATTGACGGGAGAGGCGCTGATTAAAGAAGTCTGTCGGCGGATTCGAGTAGCCCGTAGCTACTGGGATGCTCACAACAATGCTGCTTGTCGGGGCGAACGCGATCGCGCTTTAGCCCTTTACAATACTCTGACTAAAGAACAAAAAGACCAGATTCCGCAAGTGTTGCGGGTGTGGTTGCGTTACCGCAGTGAGAAATATTTTGGCGCACACCGAACGCCGCCAAAGTCAGCACGAAAATCAAAATCTATCTAATTTATATTACCCACTTGAAGACCAGCGTACAGGCAAAAGTGCGCCCACGCTAAAAACCACAGCTAACCCACCCATCCCAAACATTCCCCAAGGTACTAAACCTTCCAACGGATTCACGACACGCGCAGTACTTGTGGGTTGTTGAGGATTGTAACGTATCACTACCATCTGGCCGTTGCTGGAGCGGTAAGACTCATAACTGCCTGTAAAGCGAGTGCGTTTACCGTTGGCTAGAAACTCGATAACTGGCGCATAGGTTTCTTTTTGCTCATTATCATTATTGTTTGTACTGCTGCGATCGCGACGACTGATGCTGTCTACCACCGTACCGCGTGTTTCGTTTAGGGTTGCAGTTTCGCGTGCAATGATGTTACGTACCCAAAAACCACCGCCAATAAACAGCAATCCAATCACCAGCCCAATACTTGCGCTTAGTTTGTCATCAAAAGTATTTTGGTGAGGTTTGAAATTCATGGGTTTGACGATGGCACAACATTAACAATTCAAAATTCAAAATTCAAAATTTAAACATTTTAGACATTTTCAGACGGTTACTGAGCGTAGCCGAAGTACGGGGATTTAAACCCCGACTGAAAACGAGCGGAGGCGGAGTGGCTTTGACTTTGCGCTACCTGTAGAGGTAGGGGTCTTAAACACGAGTGATTTACGATAAATTTCATCACAATCTCGACTATAGCTTACATTTGAAACATTTCTATTTGGCACCACTAACCTGATAACTGCGTCAACTATCTTGCAGCTAAATTACTGCATCAGTTTTTCTGATGTAGTAATTTAATGTTTGTATGGTATTAAATATAACCAAATAACCTCATTTAGTAAGCAAAAGTAATGACAACTCAGTTTTGGGAAAAAAGTAGAGAAATTAATGCAATTCTAACTAACTTACTATTTAAGCCTGTACACAGACGAGTACTAGTAGGTCTAAGCAAGGTAACGAGTCAACAGACAGTGCCGTGGATTTTGAAAAAGCGTCTGCTGCCATTATTATGTCTGATATCATTCTTTCTAGTATTGCTACTAAATAGTTTTGCGCCTGCCGTTGCCCAACTACCTGCTCAACCCCGTCAGGAAATTCGGGGAGTGTGGCTAAGTGGTAACGATTTTAGTGTTTTTAGAAATCGTTCGCAGGTGCAAGCAGCGATGAGCCAACTGCGGCAGTTAAACTTTAATACTGTTTATCCCGTAGTTTGGAATGATGGTTATACACAATATCCCAGTGCGATCATGCAGAAAGAGGGGATACCCTTTTTCTTCAAGGGAACAGATGGACAAGATGTAATTGCAGACATTATTACTCAAGCGCGCAGACAAGGGTTACTAGCAATACCCTGGTTTGAATTTGGTTTTATGGTTCCTCTAACTTCGGAACTTGCATCGCAGCATCCAGATTGGTTAACCCAAAAAAGGGATGGAACTCAAACTTCAATTAGTGCTGCGGGTGAAGTAGCGTGGTTGAATCCCTTTCACCCGGAAGTGCAAAATTTTATCAGGGAACTTGTCGTGGAAGTTATCGCTAAATACGATGCTGATGGCGTTCAATTTGACGACCATACGAGTTTACCTGTGGATTTTGGTTACGATAAGTACACGATTAGTCTATATACTCAAGAAACTGGGAATCCTCCACCACCCAATCCCCAAGCCCAAGCATGGATAAAATGGCGGGCAGATAAAATTACTGCCTTTATGGTAGACCTTTACCAAACAGTGAAAGCCAAAAAATCGAATGCGATTTTTTCAGTTGCTCCTAATTACTATAATTTCGCCTATAAAATGCAACTGCAAGACTGGCTCAACTGGGTACGGTTAGGTATTGTCGATGAGTTGGTGATGCAGGTGTACCGTAATGATGTGGAAAGTTTTATCGCTCAAATTACCCGTCCAGAAATTTTAGAAACCCAACAAATTATTCCAACTGGTATCGGGATTATGGCGGGTTTACGAAATCGTCCAGTCGCTATCCCACAAATCAAATCCCAGGTAGAAGCAGTGCAACAACGCGGTTTAGGTATCGGTTTTTTCTACTACGAAAGCCTTTGGGATATTGCCCCTGAACCAGCAGAGCAACGCCAGTCGGCATTTGCGGCTCTTTTCCCAAATTCAGCGTTGCGCGATATCTCACAAAATACACCCCGCCAGCCAACTTTTAACAGCATAAGCTTACCTTTATATCTAAAACCTTCCCTTGGACAACGTGTTCGCGGTTATTTTTTGGAAGTTGCGATCGCAAATGGTCAACCAAAACGTATTTTATTAGATACAGGGTCAGCAGGGCTAAGAGTTCCTAAAGAGTTTTTAGGTAATTCTCCCATCCAAAGAACAGGTCAAAATATCAAGGAAGTATTAAGTGATGGTACTATCCTGGAAGGAGAATTAGTTTACACTAATGTCCGGTTTGGTTTGATTCCCACCGCCGAACCTGTTCCTGTACAGGTTGTTAGTAGTCGCCAATGTAGCGCCGACAAACCTAAGTGTTCAGCAAACAGTGGTGTACCATTTTCGGGAATTATCGGTGTTAACTATTTTGAAAAATCACTTCCCTATAACCCGTTGAGAAAATTATCAGGGAATCTGAGTAACGGATTTATTGTCGTTGGCAATGGTGGTAGTAATAATAATGGCAACTTAATTCTCGGTTTAACTGCCGAAAATCAAGCAGGTTTTAAAATGGCTTCTTGGAGTCAACAACCCGAAATTAATGGTGTACCGGGTAAAAGATGGGACTCTCGACTGAACAAAGTTTGTTTAACTCTTGCTGGGAGTTCTGCGAAAAATTTGTGTAATAGCAGAGCGATCGCTGATACTGGAACTATTAATGGTTTGACTCAATTCAAGTCAGCTTCGACAGCAGGTAAACTCAAACCCGGAGTATTAGGGTCAGCAAATGCTGTAAAAGTAGGAATTAATGGCATTTTTGATTACAGTTTGACACCAGGAACCCGTGACGGATTTAATCGCTGGAATTTGAGTATCTCGCCACAATCAGAACTGGCTGTATTCGTAAATCCTGGAATCGCTTTGTTTGATAAATACGATGTACTCTTTGACCAAGTTAATGGTAAACAGGGTTTTCGCAGTCGGCGGTGACAAGAAAGTAAAAACTTGCTTACTCAGATAGCATTCAATTAACCCGGGACTTACGCAAACAATGGCCAAAACCCTGATGTAAAGACGCGATTTATCGCGTCTTGAAAGACCAATGATTTACACCAATAACCCTTCATTCAAATGAAGGGTTTTGAACCCTAAACTTTCAGTTACCCTGAACGTTGAAACACTACTGAAAGATTATTAGCTGGCATTTGGTAAATCTGTTGCAATATCAGATTTTGTGCCCTAGCTACTGCTATGACATCATCCAAGTTACGCACACCCCACTCTGGGTTTTCAGTGCGTAAATATTCGTCAAAAGCTGCATTACTCGCAGCTGTATGTTCTCCACCTTGTTTGAAGGGGCCATACAAATAGAGGATACCTCCTGCTTTTAGGATACGACCTGCCCCTGCCATCAACCCCAGACAGGCTGACCAAGGTGAAATGTGAATCATATTGATGTTGACAATGGCCACAATTGGCTTCGTATTCAGCCAATCCAATCCACCATTTTCCACAGCCCAAACTGGTTCTTTTGCATCTAGCTCAAGCGGTGCATAAACGTTATCACATACATTGTGTTCAGTCCATGAAATAATGCTGGCTCTTGATTGTGGATTTACATCGGTTGGGAGCCACAGATAATCTTTGAGCTTGGATGCAAAAAAAACTGCGTGTTCGCCAGTACCACTTGCTATTTCTAAAATAGTGCCACTCTCCGGCAACACTTGTAAAAGTACTTCTAGAATTGGTTCGCGGTTACGCTCGGTTGCTGGTGCGTATTTTCGTCGTGCGTCTTGTGGTGTCATCTGGATCGTTATATTTATAATTAATCGGAACAAATATTAAACGAAGAACTCTACTTAATCTTGATAAAATATTTGCACAAGTTTGAGCAAGTCACTTTTTGCAGGCTCGCCGTCATACAACCATTTTATTAAATCATTAGGTGATAACCAAAAACTTTCAATAAAATCATTTTTATTGTACTCTGGATTACAATCTAATTTGATTTCATAAACCTTCATAAAAGCAGATACTTAATATTGATGTGGTGTTAAATATCCCAAAAGTCGAACATTAAGTATATTTAACTCTAAGTTCAATTCTTCTTTAAGTTCGCGTTGTAGAGTATCTTCATAGGTTTCTCCGGTTTCAACATGACCCCCCATACTGACATCAAGACAAAGAAGAAAGATACTTTTGTGTGCAGAACGTCGAGGTATCCACAGTTGACCTAATGAATTAATAACAAAAGCATTGACAACTCTAAAATTGCACAGTCTTTGGCGATATATTTGCGAACGTTTATCCTGCCCAATTACACAATCATTTTCATCTACAATGTCGAGTATTTCATCATCTTGTATCATCATTAAATCTCTCTGGAATTTGAATTGGCTAATTAAAATATACACCAATGTTAACAACTGTACGCAATCTAAAATGTTGAAGGGAATTTAATACTTTTCGCTTTGTGAATTTGTGATTCTAAATCGAGTTTTGAGAAAATGGAAAAGGGGAAGGGTTAAAGGTTTTTTATTTCCCTTTTCCCTTCCCTTTTGTCCTGAACTGATAAGTATTTAAGAGTGCATTGCTTTGGAGTGGAATGCTTAACAAAGTCAAATCAAACGGTCGTCAGGAGACGGAGACGAAGATAAATAACTTTTCACTAGAATCTTTAGTTTATTTTTAGCCAGAGGCCTTCATGAATTTGGCTCTCTAGCTCAAGAAAAATTTTCTCGAAATTGGATCTTGTTTGAGGGATTGAATAAAATCTCTCAAAGTCATCATGCTGCCTGTTAAGGTGAACTTAGGAGTGCCATTTTGAGCAACGATTCTCACTTCATTGTCTTGGATCTGAATCTTATTTTTAATAATATCCCATAGAGCATCGAAGCTCTCATCATCCTTACAACCATTGGCTTCCAGGAATTTTTGGCGTACTTCTGTTTTTAGCGCCAGTGCTTCTGCCGCTTGAGTACGCGCCTCAAAGTGCTTAACTACATCTTCATAGGCACTTTCTTTCAGAGTTTTGTTTTCAGCCATAACTTGTTCTAACTGAGTTTTGATGGCTTTCAATTGGGATGATAAAGCGGCTGATTTTTGATATTCAACTTTTAAGGCTTGCTTTGCATTGGCTAACAAGGTTTTATAATCTAGCCGATCTTGATTTTTTTCGGATTGCATTTTTATCTCTCGATCGACACATTTTCGGCGATTAACTCTCGTCAGTCATATAACAAAACTGGCGAGAGCTTAGTAGATATTATCTGTGTTATCTGAGCATCAGCTATTTTACCAATAATGGTGATTCAGAGTGAGGATTCTCCTGAATAATACTCAAACTAGAACTAATGTGGGAGCGGATAGCTCGTTCATAAACACTAGTCTGCTGAGTGCGTACCCCTACAGCCTGATATATTAAGTTAACTTCTGGAAACTCAGACCAATACATCAAAAAAATGTCTTTAGCTGGAGTAATAATTTCATAATTATTATCTTGTCTTTTCTTTCTAAGTTTACAATTATTTAGTTGTAATTTTTGTCTGAATAGTTTTTCAAATTCTGGAATTAAATCTGAAGTAGTTTTCATGGTTAATACACGTTAAAACGTGATAATTATGCAAAGACTATCTGTTGATATTATTAAGTATGACACTTCAGATACCTCTTACAACTATAGTGTATCAGTTATCGGATATTTGAGAAGAATATTCAGAGGCAGGGTCATTCGTTGGCGTACTCCCTGATAAAAAAGTAGGCTGTGCGATCGCTGTCACCTTTTACTCAGGATTTTTATGGTACAAATCTACTATTTACTAACTTATACTTACCAAAAGTTTAGCCGCTTGTAATGTTATGTCAGTATAGCTAGTACAGCCGAAAGTTTGTCTGTCTTTAACCAGCTGCTCAAAACAACTTGTTTGCCTATTGTCTGCTGAATTGAGATGGTAACTGGATTGACACCGAGTTGTACTAGTTAGCAGAAACACCCTGTATAATTACACCACTAAATCATTTTTAGGGCCAAACTTTGCCAGGTATTGACTACCCAATACTGTTCGGTTCAGGCAAGAGACGCGATGAATCGCCGTCTCTACAATTTACCTACAGGCTACAGCCTGGGCCTTCAAGACCCTCTGCAAAACTGATTAATTCCAAGTACTCTGGATTTTCCACAAGCTTTTTAGCAGCTAGCAATCCGGCAATGCTCCAAGTTTGATAAATTCGGGCTTCTTTGCCAATTAAACGACCATTGTTACCATCGTAGTATTCCGGGAATTTATCTCTAAATAAACGCTTTTCGGCAATAGCGATCGCTGCTTGAGCAAGTTCTGTTCGACCGGCTTTCAATGCCGCAGCGGTAAATAACCACAGTAAAACCGGCCAGTTACCGCCGTTGTGATAAGACCAAGCCCTGTTTTTAGAGTCACATCCTGTAACAATTCTCCACTCTAAACCATCCATTGCGGGAAAGCAAATTTTAACCGGCATATAGCCGATTAAGTCTTGCCAACGTTGGGCAAATAAATTCATAATGCTTTGAGATTCTTTAACGCTAGCTAAGGAAGTTAAAATTGCCATCAGATTTCCCAAAGCAAAAAAGCGAAAATCTATCCGTCCCGGCCCCAAATTTCCCGCTAAATATCCTCCAGTTTCGGGCAACCACTCGGTCAACCAACTAGGAATTGATTCTGAATTGATGTTGAATTTATTAACAATTTCTTTTCCAAATTCGTTATCTTTGTAACGATAAATTTCCCCCAATCGCTTTAGGTCTAGCCAATAATAGTTGCGGATATGATATTTCAAAGATCCCAATCGCCTATTGACTTTGCTAAGGTAGCTATCGCCATCCCCATCTGGTAAAAGCAATTCATTAGCAGCTCTCAAAGACGCGTAGAATAACACTTGAATTTCTAAAGGATGTTCGTAAACTCCCATGCGACGGTCAATCATAAATGCGCCATCGGGAACCAACATTGTCGGGTACATGGAAAACCGATGTACTAAGCAAAGATCCAAAATTAGTTTGATTCCGGCTTGAAAATTTGGCTGACGCGCTAGAGTTAAATCACCTGTAGCTTTTTCATAAGCTAGTAGCAGGAGAATCCACCACATACAAGAATCAACTGGGGGAACACGAGCGATCGCTTGCTCTCCAAAATCAGCGACCAAAAATTCCTCGTTCCCCTTAGAATGAACCTTGAAACTGGCAGGCATTAATCCCGCTCCCGGTTCAAAGCAATCTATCTGCTTTTCATGACTTTGTAATTTCAGTGTTTCTACTAAGAAGTTACGCACAATCTCTGCTTTGCCATGCATGAGAAACACCAAGGCAGAAGGGACAAAATCGCGGAGGAAGCACTGGTCATAATTGAGTGCATCTGCCTTTGCATCTTTGGCGGCTACAGTACCAATGGGTTTTCCTTGGTAATAAATTACAGAATTTTCCAATAATTCCCAGGCTTCTGCTTCCATCTGACTGTTCTTATCGATCGCGCTAATCATAGGCGTTGAATTCCACTAATGGTATGTATCGGCTTAATTGTGGAAAGTACGCCAGCCTAACCTCAAGCTGACCAAGATTCCCGAAAGTCAAGCATATAGAGTCAAGTCGCTTCGCTCCAATTCAAAACTTATACTGAGCTTGTCGAAGTATTCAAAATTATCAATTCAAAATTAAAGACAATTAGTGGGGGCAAGGAGTGTTTAATAGTTTCACGGGCGCAGAGATAAGCACTCCGGAGATTGACTGCAATTACTCGGTCAAAGTATGCTGTAGTAACTTCGTGGAATGGACTATACCTGATGTTCCACCTGTAATTAAAACATTCTTTCCTTTTAAGCCTATCATATTTCTTGCTTAAGCTGCTAAAGCTCAAAAATGAGGCTACAGATTCAAGAGATGGAAACTTATACCAATTCAATCTTGGGTAAAGACGCGATTCATCGCGTCTCTACAAATGGTCTATTTGTCGTATTCTTTTTTCAAATTGGTATTAACTTGAATCTGACACCTTTTAATTACGAATTGCTATTAATCTCTATCGCAAATTTGCTGGCACTTGTTCAGGGACTACCCAATAGTAAACAGTTTTGCCCTCTATATTGAGAGTCTGCTGTGGTTTCCAATCACCCATATCGAAGGCGTGGGAAACAATGCGAGTCCCAGGTTTGAGTTCTTTGAACAGCTTGGGACGAAGTTTGGCGTTGATCTCTGGCAGTAAATAAAGTGTAACTACTGTTGCTTGACTCAAATCAGTGTTGAACAAATCTTGTTGGACAAACTTGACGCGATCGGTTACTCCTGCCTTTTGGGCATTAGCATTAGCTTCTTTGATGCGATCGGGGTCAATATCTATACCGATGCCGCGCGTACCAAATTTTTGTGCCGCAGTATTGACAATTCTGCCATCACCACTACCAAGATCGTAAAGCACATCATTTTTACCCACTTTTGCCACTTGTAACATTGCATCTACCACTGGCTGTGGTGTAGGTACATAAGGAACATCTCCAGGACGTTCTTGGACTTGAGTTGTGGGAGTTGTCGCCGCTGGTGTTTCGGTTTCAGTCTGACCTGTTAAAGTAGAAGGTTGTTGTGTTCCGGCTTCCAAATCTTGTTGCGGCGTACACCCAGCAATTCCTAAACTGGTAATACTAACGCTTGTAACCAGTAAAAACAGAATTTTTTTGAACTCCATGAATTTTCTCCTTTGTCAATAGTTATTGGGTATTGGGCATTGGGCATTGGGCATTGGGAAGAGGCAGAGAGGTAGAAGTTCTAAAATGTTTGAATTTTGAATTTTGAATTTTGAATTGATTTTCCCCTGCTCACTCGTCTCACGTCCTACGTTGACGGTAGTTATTCCAGAACAACAGAGGAATACCTGCTGCCACGACTAAAACACCTGCGATCGCTCCCACACCTGTATAAACCAAGCTTGAGTACAGCAAGTAAGTGCAAACGGCGCAAAACAGTAATGGAGTGAAAGGATAAAATGGCACACGGAAAGGGCGAACTATATGGGGTTCGCGTGTGCGCAATACCAGCAGTGATACGCCGGAGAGCAAAAAGAAAAACCAAAATATCGGGGCAGTGTAATCCACCATTGTTTCAAAGCCTTTGCGGGTGAGCGTGCCTAAAAAAACCAGTGCTAGGGCGATCGCTGCTTGCAAGAATAAGGCATAGGTAGGGCTGCTAGGACGTTGTTGCCAGCGTCCCATAAAACCAAATAGCGAAAAATCCTGTCCCAGTGCGTAATTGGTACGCGCTCCAGTAAAGATTGTGGCGTTGGTTGCTCCCAAAGTCGCGATCGCAATCAGCACACTGATAAACAAAGCTCCCGGTTCACCCCAAAGAGAGCGCATTAAATCTGCGGCTACTGCTTCTGACTGTGACATATTTGCTAATCCCAGTCCCCGCAGGTAAGCCAGATTGATTAGCAGATAAATGGTTGTAATGATACCAATACTCCACATTAGCGATCGCACAATATTACGTCGTCCGTCTTGAATTTCTGCGGAGATGTAAGCCGCTTCATTCCAACCACCGTAAGATAGCAACACAAACACCATCGCTAGTCCCCAGGTTCCTGATGATGCAGATTCTACAGGAGTGGCAGAATTAGGAATGGCGGTAAGCCCAATAATGACTACCAGCAACAAACCTAGAACTTTTGCAGCACTCAGTAAGTTTTGTGTCCACTTACCCTGTTGCAAACCAACGATGTTCAAAGCAGTTAAAAGTGCGATCGCTATGGCTGCATATATAGAAGACGAAAACGTGCCTAGCCGCCATATCTGAGAAACATAATCGCCAAAAACAAATGCTAAAAGAGCAATGGAACCAGTTTGAATCACTGTCATCCGCGCCCAAGCAAATAAAAAGGCGACTCTTTGCCCAAATGCACGTTTCAAATAATAGTATGCACCACCAACGTCAGGATAGACAGTAGCTAACTCTGCATAGCATAGCGCTCCTACTAGAGATACCACACCACCCATTAGCCAAAAAAGCAGTACAGCAATATCGCTACCTGCTTGACTGGCCACTAGAGCCGGAGTTTCAAAAATCCCCGCTCCGATGACAATACCGACAATTAGAGCCACTGCGTCTGATAATGTCAGGGATGGTTTGGGTGTTGCTAGTTCCGTTGATGTTGTTTGATCGAGCAAATTGTAGTTTTTACGTCTACTCACATTATTTCCTTATAGTGTTGAGTTGGGACTTTTGGCTTTGTTTTACAGTCTTTGTTCAACAGAGGAATCATCTATTACAGCAGTTTTCTTTTGCATAAGGTACAAAGTCACTGGTTTTGAGGCGGGAGGCAGAAGAATAATTTGATTTGTGAATCCTTGGTTCTGTACCTCATTTAGCTGCAAACTGCTGTATGTACTCCACATTTGGGAACTCACGATTCAATAAGACCTTAAATAAATCGTTATTTTACCTGTACTTCTATGGTTAACAATAAATGTGATGAGAAAGTGACACTTACCAGCGATACAGCAGATTTTCAGTTATATTCATCTAATCACATTAAGATTAACTTCCCTGCGATGCTTACCACTGTAAGCATCGCTCTAAATTTTTTTGCCAGACAACAGCACTCTGCAAATACATTAGAAAATCTTAATTGGTAAAACGTCTTCCACTAGTGAGATTTATACTCATCTAAAGAATGATTGACTCATAACAGGTAATCGTGCTTATTTGATTAAAAAGCTGGTACTGCTATACGTAATTTTTATACTCCACACCTTTCAGTGATTGAAAATTGATACTTTATTTGCACCCTGCTGTACTCAAGACAGCGATCGCTCCATAGTTTCGCTTAAGTATGGATGCATATATGTGCGTTGTTAATTAATAAATAATGTATCGGCTTCTTAATCCCTAATTCTTTAGTATCTGCTACTGGGAAAAAGTAAAATGTCTATTATTTCACCTACTACCAAACCCAATACAGCTAGGACAGTTATAACCCAAAATGAATCTAGTTTATTGTAGCCAGAAAAGCGCATTTCTAAATCAGCTAAAAGCGTAGTGGCTAAGGGTATCATAAAGAGCCTTAATAATATCGACCAAGTTGCTACTAAAGCAATTGATATACTTAAAAACAAGATAACAACTAAAATTTTCGAGCCAAACTCGACTAAACGCTCTAACCAAGAAAAACTTTTTCTTGCTACAGCTATAACTATAGCAACAACAAAAGCTCCTACTAACCAAATAATATGATTAGCAGCAAGATACCATCCCAGAAGAATGTAAGCCAATAAGAGGAATATTAAAGGCATTAAAGGAATCCTGTTAAAAAATTCCATATTTATACTGCCAAGGCTTAGAAAAATACCAAGTTAATCTCTTAATTTTATTCAAAAAATGTTACAGCAATCACGATACCAAAGATTATCAGCATCAATGGCGTAATTTGTGCACCTAAATAATAGCCTAGAGAATATAATCGTTAAAAACGGTTGTAGTAATTGTATCTGGCTGACCCTTGCAACACCACCGATGTACTTAAGTACTATAAAATAGCGATCGCTCTGTACCAGTTGCATAAGTCCCGATCTATTTACTTGCTTATTGAGAAATATTGTACTCTAGTCCAAAAAATAGGACTTGGTCTCGCTCGACAAAACCTCGTTATGTCAGTATTAGCTCAGCAGTGTCAGTAATTATACTATATAGAGAGTATTATAAATAACTTGTACAACTTTTCTTAACTCGTGATCTAGATCAGTGCTGAAAGCTCAAAATACTTCCCACAATAGATTGGGGCAAAGTCTAATTCTGTAGCTAATTTGCATATCCCAAACTTGTCTGTATATTTAAACATTGGTATTGATTTTATGAGAGAAGTTATCCAAGAAGAAAAGACATATTTAGAGCTTTCCGAAGCTAGTGGAAGCTCTCACAAGTTTTATGAAGTGATAGTTCAAGATAACCAATTAACTATACGTTACGGTCGTATTGGCGACTGTGGGCAAACTCAAACAAAAGCTTATCCAACTTCTGAGAATGCGAAAGCAGAGGCTAGTAAAAAAATTAAAGAAAAGCTCAAAAAAGGTTATAAGGTAGCTGTTATGGGTGTTCGCCAGAAGCGTCCTGTGACACGCCGCCAAGTCAGCAGCACTATTTCCACCGCAAAACAAGCTCCGATTATTTGGAAGTTTGCTTCATCTTCAGCTGCTTTTGGAATTTTCATTGATGCCAAACGTTGCTGGGTTGGGAATCAAGCAGGTCAAGTTTTTGCTTTGAATCATCAAGGTCAAGCGATCAATCGGTTTAAGCTTCCTGATGGCGTTAAATGTTTAGTTGCCGATGATATTTGGATTTATGCTGGTTGCGATGACGGCAATGTTTACGACCTGACCGGCAAGCTACCACGTCTGAGCTATAAAATTGATGAAAATGTCGATATTTTTTGGTTAGATATCAAAGATGGATTGTTAGCCGTCTCTGATGCCAATGGTGGCGTAACAACAATTGATCATGATGATGAATCACAGTGGACTCGTCTCAGTCAAGGTGATTCCGGCTGGATGGTACGTTGTGACCAATCAGGGATTTATCACGGTCATAGCAAAGGCGTGACTATGTACTCTCGCCTTGAAGGTCGGATGTTATGGCATCAAAAAACTCAAGGCAACGTATTATTTGGCTGGCAAGAGGCATCAACAGTCTATGCCGGAACAAGCGACCATAAAGTTTACTCCTTTAATAAAAATGGGGAAGTTGGCTCCGTTTTCAAATGTGATGCCTCAGTTTACTCTTGCGCTACCGCACTTAACGGCAAGTATGTGTTTGCTGGAGATAATAGTTCTTCCATTTACTGCTTTGATGAGCTAGGAAAGCGTCATTGGAAGCTTTCTACAGGGTGTGGCTCGGCTTTATCTATGCAGTTTTTCAACAATTATATTTATATTGTTACAACAGATGGTTATTTGGCTTGCATTGATGCTAGTGAAACTGCGATTGGCTCTGCTCAAACAGGCACAGTTCCCGAAGCTGTAGTAATTAAAGCACCATTAGGTGAAGGAGTTGCACCCTCATCTGTTCTAGAAACTACTACAAATACAAGCTCTGGGGTTATTGTTGAATGCTTTCGAGAAGGAAGTAAATTGAGAGTTCGTGTTGTTTCTGATGGTTACAACCACAACTGGAAAGTTCAGTTTCCCAAGGATATTCGTATTGAAGGTGCGCGTTACCTTGTTCAAGAAATACGTGAATCAGCAAGTGGCGGATTCTACCGTGCTTATGGTGATATTCAAAAATTAGTTTAACAAGTAGTCTGCCAAGGCAACTTGGCTCTTTTAAGGGGAAAGTGGGGTCTCCTCTGGGGATAAGGAGCAGGGGGAAAAGGATGTATTCAAAACCAATACCTTTTCCCTTTCCCCTTTCCCCTTTAACCGAACCGTATTGCCCCTGCCCCTGCTTATCCGAACCGTATTGTATTATACCTTTGCTGCGATTTTAACCTTAATTGCGTGTAGCTTCCAGTAGGCGAGAAAAATAGAAGCGAGTTTTCGTCATTGCCCGTCGTTGCAAAGAAAAGCCATTGCTTTCTAAGATTTTCACCACATCAGCCTCACGATGTAAATAAGCACGAGTGGCTTTACTTGGCCCAGGAAAGAAACTGCCAATTTTCTTGAGTATACTCAGGGCGCAGGTCTTCGGCGCAAAACTGAGAATTATCCGCGACTGTGCCAAAGAACAGAGGTGAGATATCATCTCATCGGCTTTTTCTTGAGGGTAATGGATGAGAACATCTAGGCAAATAACGGTATGGTAGCTCCCACTCAACGATTCTAAATCCTGCACGGCAAAAGTCGGATTTTCGTTATTTCCCAAAGTTTGCTTGGCTCTATCTCTGCCTTCTTCTACCATTTTTTCCGAAATATCGGTGGCATAGACTTTAGCACCATCTACTGCTAGGGGAATGCTGAGACTACCGACACCACACCCAGCATCACAGATTGATAGCTCTGGTAAATTGTTATCAGCCTTCAGCCAACCGAGAACTGTATCGACAGTTTGCTGGTGTCCATTGCGGATGTCTAATTGGACGTTGTTGACTTCGCCATCGCCGTAGATTCGTTTCCAACGGTCAAACCCTGTGGAATTGAAATACTCGCGAACAATCGTTTTGTCGTCGGCTGCATTCATAAACTTCGATTTTTAGGGGTTCCCAATGCTTAAAATTATCATTGATAGGAACCCATAAGAGCGGTCTTCCAGATTTTTCTAGATGATAGTTGCCCCCTGAATCCAGCACGCTTCAAATTGCTTGACGCTTAATAAATATTACTATCATGGTTTTTTTGGCATATTCTAAGACCCTGTGAATTTGGGGTGGTGTTGGGCTAAAAAAGAAACATGAAAATTATTAAACCCATCACCAATTGGTTAGAAACCCGCGCTTGTGCCCCTGCATACGGCGGTTGGGTACTAGCAGCAACAGCTATTTGTTTTTTTGGCGCAGGTATCAATACGATGGCTGGTTGGCTTTACGCCATTAGCGGCATTAGTTTTGCCCTTTTGGGTGTAGCAGCCATCTTACCGCCGCGATCGCTCACAAATCTATCCATCACCCGCCGTCCTATGCAACCAGTATCAGCAGGTGACGATCTAACGGTAGAATTAGAAATCTGCAATCAGACACAGCAGCCTGTAAGTTTATTGCAAGTTGAAGATATACTGCCCTTCGTCTTAGGGAAACCAGTACAAAAGGCAATCGAAACAATTCCTAGCCAAGGTAGTTACCGTTGGGTATATTATCACCCGACTGTGCGTCGGGGTGTTTATCGCTGGCACACAGTTGAACTTGCTTCTGGTGCGCCTTTGGGATTGTTTTGGTGTCGCCGTCAGCGTGATTGTGCTGCCACAGCGATCGTTTATCCCACAGTGTTACCCTTGGCTACCTGTCCCTTAATAGATGAAATGGGACAAGAAGAGAGCAAAAAGGGCGATCCTCGTGGTAAACCCTTGCAAACAGCCACAACCGGGCTGGTGCGATCGCTCCGTCCCTACCGTCTAGGAGATCCTACTCGCTTGATTCATTGGCGGACTAGCGCCCGCTATGGCGAATTAAGGGTGCGGGAGTTAGAAATGGTCACAGGTGGACAAGAAATAGTGATTGCCCTTGACAGTGCTAGCAATTGGGAAGAAGAAAACTTTGAACAAGCAGTAATTGCCGCAGCATCGCTGTATTTTTATGCACAGCAACAAGAATTACAAGTGCAACTGTGGACAGCATCAACAAATTTAATCAAAGGCGATCGCTTTTTTCTAGAAACCTTAGCAGCAACTACAGCCTTAGAAGATGCCAGTTCAGTTGTTCCTAAAAGCTATCCTTTGATTTGGCTGACTCAAAACCCCCTGAGCCTTGCTACTCTTCCTCAAGGTAGTCGCTGGGTTTTATGGCCAAATATTTCCTCACCAGCAGAACCAGAGGTAATTAATTGGGAACACCCTGGTATAGTTTTGCAAAGCGATAATCCACTGCAACCCCAGCTACAAAAAACATTACATTCATAAATCAATTCAAATTTTATAATTTCAAAGACCACTGACAAGTTCAACTTCTGCAATTTCTGAGATTTTCTCCGATCCCAGGACAGCAGATATATCAGCCTTTGAGCAAATGTCAAACAATTTGAGGGGAAAAGGTTGGGGAAATACACCCAGTAATCCCCACATGAGGCTGAGGTACAATGCAAAGAAATATTTAAATTATGAACGACATGATCGCATCAGAACATAACACAAAATCCAGCGATAAAAGCCTAGAGGCAATGCGGCATTTTTCCGAACAATACGCCAAGCGTACTGGAACATACTTCTGTTCTGAACCTTCTGTCACCGCAGTTGTGATTGAAGGATTAGCCAAACATAAAGACGACCTGGGTGCGCCTTTATGTCCTTGTCGCCATTACGAAGATAAAGAAGCTGAAATTCACGCCACATATTGGAACTGTCCTTGTGTGCCAATGAGAGAACGCAAAGAGTGCCATTGTATGTTATTCCTCACCCCTGACAACGAGTTTGCTGGAGATAAACAAGAAATCTCTCTGGAAACAATCAAAGAAGTACGAGACAGCATGGGATGAGCGAAATCATCCCCCAAGAGTTTTGGCAAGGCGTAGAACAGTTCAATTCTGGACAGTTCTACGCTTGTCATGACACTTTAGAGGCTTTGTGGATTGAAGCTAGCGAACCGGAAAAAAGCTTTTATCAAGGAATTCTCCAAATTGCTGTGGCACTGTATCATTTGGAAAATCGGAACTGGCGAGGTGCTGTAATTCTATTGGGAGAAGGCAGCAATCGCCTACGCCGTTACCCATCTAGTTACAGCGGCGTTGACGTAGATGAGCTATTGAGCGAGAGCGCAGTGTTGTTGACGACATTACAACAAATAGGGCAAGACTTGATTGCTGCTGGCAATCTGGGCGAAAATCAAGTCTTATCTTTGCCTAAAATTGTGCTAACGACTGATTAGACATAGGAGTGAAATTAATTATGCGTTACCCGAAATCCTTGGTAAACAAAATTCATCTAGCCGAGGGCTTCCCGTACTACTACGTGGAAGCAAGCTACGCGTAGCGTCTTTGTTAAAAAAACAGTATTGTGCCTTCATCCACTCATTATTCATTACTCATTACTCATTACTTATACGCGTAGCGTCTTTGTTAAAAAAAGACTATTGTGCCTACGTCATTTTCATTCAGATGTCAATTACCTGAAACCTTGAGGTTGGGGGTAGCGTCACTATTTCAGCCAGTAGTTATCAGAAATCACTCCAGATTGTATATTTCATAATCTGGATAAAGTACTTGAGATAATTAGAATGCAAGCTGAAATCCTAAATCCCCAATTGCTATGATGCCCTGCTATCAATTGCCCTTATCCCAGATACGTCGCTTTGGATTAGCTTTAATGCTGCCAGCTACACTTTTGGGCGCTTTTGCCTTCCCTACCCAAGTGCAAACCGCTACTGCACAAACATCTCAGGCAAATCGCCCCCTGACTATCCGCGCTGATGTGCAAGAATATGACGCGAAAAATCAAGTAATCACTGCTCGCGGTAATGTGCAAATGTTGTATCCGGCTCGCCAACTTCAGGCAACATCTGCCCAAGCACAGTATTTTAGTAAAGAACGCCGAATTGATTTCAGTGGCAATGTCTATATTTTGCAACAGGGCGGTAACAGTATCCGAGCAGAGAAAGTAACCTATTTAATTGATGAAGGGCGATTTGTTGCTTTACCCCAATCCAACCGTCAGGTAGAGTCCATCTACATGGTGCAAGAATCAGATAATAATGGACAAACTGCGACACCTGCCCCAAAAACACCACCTTTGAAGCCTTCTAATTAGCATTTACCACCAAGAAAGGGTGCTTCCAGCGTGAAAATTGTTTTAGAGAATATTCACAAATCTTACGGCAAGCGAGTAATTGTCAATCGTGTCAATCTTTCTGTTGCTCAGGGCGAAATCGTTGGTTTACTAGGCCCCAATGGGGCTGGTAAAACGACGACTTTTTACATTGCCACAGGTTTAGAAAAACCCAATCAAGGAAAAGTTTGGCTGGGTAATGTAGACGTAACGGGAATGCCAATGCATCAAAGGGCAAGACTGGGTATTGGTTATCTAGCCCAAGAAGCCAGTGTTTTTCGCCAACTGTCGGTAGAGGATAATATTCTGTTGGTGCTAGAACAAACTCATGTGCCACGATGGGAATGGGCAAGGCGACTCAGAACTTTACTGCGGGAGTTTCGGTTGGAAAAATTAGCTAGGAGTAAAGGAATTCAACTTTCTGGTGGTGAGCGACGGCGGACGGAATTAGCAAGGTCTTTAGCTGCTGGACAAGAAGGGCCAAAATTTTTACTTTTGGATGAACCATTTGCCGGAGTCGATCCGATCGCAGTCTCAGAAATTCAGCAAATCGTAGCACAACTGCGCGATCGCGGCATGGGTATCTTAATTACAGATCATAATGTCCGTGAAACCCTGGCGATCACCGATCGCGCCTATATCATGCGTGAGGGACAAATTCTTGCTTTTGGCGCTGCTGACGAACTCTACAGCAATCCCCTCGTGCGGCAATATTATTTGGGGGATAATTTTCAAGTCTAAATTAACAATTATTTAGTCAATAATCTCAAAAGACATTTTGATTTTTGATTCTTCAGCATGAATATAGCAATCCGATTTGATTTGGAGAATTACTCGTAGAGACCAGGGACTGGGGACTGGGGACTGGGGACTCTTAAGAAGGAATAAAGGTGTACCTAGCTCCCTTAAAAATCAAATATGAGTCCTATATATGAATTCATTTTAGTTCTGCTTTCTCAGCTATTGAGAATTAAACTTTGATACTGAATAAACTAGATACAGCAGTTTGCAATTAAGTGAGGTAGAGAGCCTAAACTTCAAGACCAAATATAAAGATTATTTTCTCCTTCCTTCTGCCCCCTACCCCCTGCCTCCTGCCTCCTGCCTCCTGCTGTATACTTTGCTTTGCCAGGGTTGCCAATATCTAAATTTTAAAATTGCTTATGATATCAAAGAAGCTCACGTATTTTAATAGTCTCTATTCGCTGCTGCCTTTTACGATCATGGATCGCTATCTTGCCAGCGAATTGTTAGCGCCGTTTTTCTTTGGTGTCGGAGCTTTTTCATCAATTGGCGTCACTATTGATGCTGTATTCGATCTCGTTAGAAAAATTGTCGAATCTGGGCTACCTATAGACATTGCTATTCAAGTTTTTTTGTTAAAATTTCCCAACTTTATCGTTTTAGCCTTTCCCATGTCTACGCTGCTGGCTACTTTGATGACTTACAGTCGTCTTTCTAGCGAGAGCGAACTAATTGCCTTGCGTGGTTGTGGTGTAAGTGTCTATCGCATGGTGCTAACTGCTGTGATGTTAAGTCTTGTAGTCACAGGAATGACATTTGTGTTTAACGAAGAAATTGCACCAGCAGCCAATTATCAAGCGGCGATGACTCTGGATAAAGCGCTCAAATCAGACAAGCCCACTTTTAAACAGCAAAATATTTTCTATCCTGAATACCAGGATGTTGTCCAGCCGGATGGTTCTAAAAATCGGATATTGACACGCTTGTTTTACGCCGACCAATTTGATGGTAAGCGGATGAAAGGGTTGACAATTATAGATCGCTCAACCAAAAATCTGAATCAAATTGTGGTATCAGAATCGGCTCAGTGGAATCCTTCTCAAAATGTTTGGGATTTTTACAACGGCACGATCTATTTTGTTGCTGCCGATCGCTCTTATCGTAACATCGTCAGATTTGAACACCAACAACTGCAACTACCGCGCACGCCATTAAGTCTGGCAGAAAAAAGCCGCGATTATGGTGAAATGAATATTGCCGAAGCACTACAGCAACTAGAAGTGGAAAATCTTGGTGGCGATCGCCAAAAAATTCGTAAACTTGAAGTGCGGATTCAACAAAAAATCTCTTTGCCCTTTGTATGCGTAGTTTTTGGTTTGGTAGGTGCAGCGATGGGAAGCATACCCCAGCGAACGGGGAGAGGTACCAGCTTTGGGATTAGTGTCATAGTTATATTTTCGTACTACTTAATATTCTTTGTTAGTGGGGCGATGGCACAAGCAGGTGTCCTTTCTCCGTTTATGGGGGCTTGGTTGCCCAACTTTCTTTTTTTGGGAATAGGTTTATTTTTATTGATGCGAGTTGCGAGAAGGTAATACCAATTCAAAATTCAAAATTCAAAATTCAAAATTCAAAATTCAAAATTAGGAAAGCTAAACAGAACAAAGGTATGTTCCTATGTATCTGTCGCATTTTTTTTTAAAATTGGTATGAATTGAAGAGGATGCGGAAGTAGACAAACAATTATTAAACATCTGGTGAAATTAAATATGCGTTATCCATAACCCTTGTAGAAACATAGCAGTGCTACATTTCTATATTCCTTTTTCACCAGATGTCTATTATTCTCCTTCATCCTCCCACTTCAATTACGGGTGATAATTTCGACATTCTGGTGCATTGGGGTTTTCCTTGCAGTATTCTTCAAAAGAAACTTTAGCTGATATCATACCTTCAGCTTTTTGATGAGCTGCTTCTGCCTGAAGTTCTTCTACCTCATCCCAGGCAGCTGCACAGGCTTTAGAATAAGCACTTTGTTCGGTGCAAATAGCACGAGCTTGCTCAATTGCTTTTTGAATTCTCTCCTCCAGCAGTAGCGCTTTTGGCGCTTCCACAAAGTCGCTTTTAGTCAAAATGTCGGTAATCGAGATGATCCCCAACAGCTTGCCTTGAATCACAGGCGCGCGATGAATACCAGTATTAGCAAATAACCGCGCTACATATTCCACACCCAAATCAGGATTGACCACGATGCAGGGCTTGCTCATAATTTCATAAACCCGCACTTGCTTTGGATCTTTCCCGTAGGCTGTTATCTTATAAACAATATCTGTTTCTGTGACAATGCCATAAGCATCATTGTCATAGCGACGATCCACAACCAGCGCCCGCAATCCTTTATCCTTCATCAGCCCCACCGCTTCAGCAACAGTTGCCGAACCGCGAATGGTAACTACGTCTTTGGTCATGATATCTTCAGCTTTCATCATTGTTGTAGTCTCCTGGTTAATAGTCCGGTGCAGCACTGCGCCTTTATGGACGTATCGAAGCGTTGCAGCGCAAAGTTTGCTCTAACTAGAAAGTAAAAAAAGTGGAACTTTTGCCCAGCTACAACAATAAATTAGACCAGTTGTCAACTTATGATGTTATCCAATGTAACCAATGCCCAAAAACCAAGCATAAATTGTGATAATATTTTGCGGCTCAATAAATATTTATTTTTTAATTGCCGAAAATCGCCGCATTTTCCAGAAATAGCTAGAAATCAAATTGGTAATAATATGAGCAACAATCGGCACTAACAAGTTGCCCGTAAGCAGGGCGCTATATGCCAATATCATCCCGACAATTGTTGCCCAAATTACATAAGGCCATTGTTGGGAACCGCTAAAATGCAAGATGCCAAAGCAAAGACTAGATACAATTACAGCTGTCAGATCGGAGCCTAAAGCTGGTAGTATCACACCTCTAAATAACAATTCTTCACTCAATCCGGGTAGCAACCCCAGCCAAATTAAATCTGGTAAAGCTAAAGGCTTCAGTACGATTTCTAGGTAATAATCTGCACTCTTACGATAGGCAGTCCATAGGCGGTAAGTTAAGCCACTTAACACAGTGAGCATAGACCCTAACCCTACACCTAACAGCGCTTCTCTTGGATTCAAGTCCCAAGAAAATAGCGAAAAGTTGCCAAAGTATAACGAAAGTTTAGCGACTATCAACAAAATGATTGCAGTCGCTCCCATCGCCCCAAGTACTTGGATGCGCGTTAGGTATGGAATTTCTGGCTCTTGCTTTTGTTGTTCAATCACAGGTTTTTAAAGGGAGAGGGGGCATTGGGCATTGGGCATTGGGCATTGGGCATTGGGTATTGGGTATTGGGTATTGGGCATTGGGCATAACTCCAAACTCCAAACTCCAAACTCCTAACTTTTAATTACTGACTGCAAAGGTAATAATTTGGGACGGAGAGCGGAGGGATTGATGCCTGCTTTATGTGCTACCAATACACCTACTGCTTCTAAATATGAGTTTACCTGTATAGATTTGATCCCCAACGGTTGGGGAGGAACTTTTATTAGAGTTTTATTTTCTTCTACTGTAATTATTTGGCATCGTTTTTGGCTTAAACTCAGTAAGGCACTGCTACCACAGGCAGTTGCAGGTGCGATCGCAGCATCCACTTCATCAGCCCAAATATCTCCTTTCTCTGATGCGATCGCTCTCTCTATTATAAATTGTGGGGCACGACTTAATCCTACAAGGACGCAGGGCAAAAAGGTATAACCTAATTCTTCGGCGGCGGAACGGGGAGATAAATCTGGTTGCGGAGGTTCGCTTAAAAGGGCGGGTGAATGGGCACAAGGAATTTGAAAGGTTCGCACTAGCAAATGGCTAATTACGGCTTCTGCACCCGCTAAAGAATCTACGCCTTCACCTTGACGATATTTTTGTACTGCCTCCTCATCCATATCATCGGGGAAACGGGCTACAACTGCGATCGCTTCTGCCCCCGCTTTTTTAATTAATATCTCAGCTGCCCGTAACAAACTATCCGGGTTGCCAATTGTTCCCCAACTAGCTTCCGATGCTGTAGTCCGTAATTCTACATTTAATGGCGCATCTGTAATTACATAATCTGTTAAGGTTAATCCCAGAGTTGCTCTAACTGCATCGGCGGCTTGTATATGTCGTAGCCGTAACTCTGGCTCAATGCCTTGGTCTAAAAGCAAACCTATTTTATTAGTGCGGACTGGACGCAATCCCCAGCATCCAGAGGCGAATTTGTCAAGTCCGTAACCTTCAACATAAAAAGCATTGGGGAGATTCCAATACAAACTTGCGCCATTGAGGACATTGGGGTGAGTAATTAGGCGATCGCAAACCTGTGCTATAACTTTGGCAACAGGTAAAGCATCTCCTGCATAACCCCCAATGGCAGCCCCAACGCCAGTTGGTACAATTAAGATAGCGGTGTACATATTGAGTAATGAGTAATGAGTAATGGGTAATGAGTAATGAGTGATGAGTTTATGATTCACTTGCCATCAACTCCTAACTCCTAACTCCTAACTCTTGTACAGACAAGGGTTAATCGCGTCTCTACTCCTAACTCTTAACTGTCGTAACAACGGCTTCAACTGTAGCTTTTTGTTCGTCAGCATCCACAGAAGTAACTGCCCAACGCAGAGGTTCGCCTTGTTTCTTTAACTCTGTTTCAATTACTTCTAGTAACTCTGCGGGAGTTTCTTGTAAATCAATTTCTGCGGTAATAAAATGAGTCGTCATTTTGGTAAATCCTGTTGATTTGTAGTTTCTATAATAGCTGACTTCATCTACGATGAAATACTTATGTAATTTATCGGATTTGGTAATCTTAGCAAACAGTTATTCAGTTAGGAATAATTATCCGATATCCTGATAACTGTTCACAGATTATTTGTCTTTACCAAATTGTAATTGATAAACTATGTCTTCCTTTTCTGTCTCAACTTTCAAATCAGAAAGGGGTTTGGCAACACAAAGCAATACGTAACCTTGCTTTTGTAAATCTGGACTAACGCCCATACCATCAGTTTGATCCACGGTTCCCTGGCTTATTTGACCGGCGCAAGTTGTGCAAACACCTGCATTGCAAGAACTCGGCAGTTCCAAACCAGCAGCATCGGCAACTGATAAGATCGTTTCATCTTCGGGAACTTGCAAGGTATGAATTTTGCCTTGATGATTAATTTCTACAGTGTAAGTTTTGGGCATAGACAAAGAAAGCGTGACGCAACAGACAAATTTATTATTCTATCTGAATTAGTTAAAAATATCTAGATATTTACCATAGATATTAGGTTAAATCCTGGTTGCATAGCAAATATTTTCTAGACTAGTCACATTAATTACTATAATTAATTTAATTATTAGTTAAATTTACTATAAATAATATGCGCGTAGGCAAAGCCCGCCGCAGGCATCGCTGTAAATCAACAATATACACTTATGTATCGATGATTGCACTCACCAACAAATTTTGGTCATCAATGTTACAACATTAAGGTTACGGCTTTACTGTTACTGCAAAATGTAACCCTAAAGCATCCAACAAAGAATTTAAACTGTAAAACTCAATTTCGCCTTTCTCTAATAGCATTTGGTCAAGTTTATTGTAAAGTTCCTTGACTTGTGCAGAAAGCCGCTCGACGCCACCATACGCTTCTATAACATTTTTCAATGCCTTACTTAACATTTTCGGATCGCTTTCTTCTAAAACAACTTCAATATAAACTGCTGCTTCTAGTGGATTTTTTAAGTCTTGAATCAGTTTTTCGTGATAGCTGGTACTTCTATGCATCATCTCTACTCCTATAGTCTTTCTAATATTCCTTAGCTTTAGCAATATCTTTATCTTGAGTGCTTTTATCGCCACCACACAAAAGAATAATAATTATTGACCCTTCCTGCCCAAAGTATATGCGGTAGCCAGAACCATAGTCTATTCTAAGTTCAAAAACACCATCACCAACTGATTTACAATCACCTAAATTACCCTCCTCTACTCGGTCAAGTCTTGCTCGGATTTTAGCCTTTGCTTTTCTATCCCGCAGAGAGTCAAACCACTCAGAAAAAATATCTATACCATCAAATCTTAAATAATTCCTGATTTCTTTTGGTTGAACTTCCATGTTGAAATTTTCCCAAATGCGCGATCGCGTCCGTTGCTGCGACAATATGATTTAAGGCTGATTTTGCAGCTATGATGAGCAATTTTACTATATGTATCGAAGATTGCACTTACAAACAAACTTTGGTCATCAATGTTACAACATTAAGCCTTAAGGTTACAACATTAACCCTTAAAGCTAGAACATTAAGGCTTAAGATTACAACATTAAGGCTTAAGATTACAACATTAAGCCTTAACACTAGAACATTAAGCCTTAAGGTTACAACATTAAGGCTTGAGGTTACAGCGATCGCAGTTGACATAGAAGACAGACCATTTGTAGGGGCACAGCAATGCTGTGCCCTATTGTCTGTTGCTTAAACGTAATATATTTTGCTGAAAATCAACCTTTGATGATTAAATTCCGAGAAATCACGGACATAAATAAAAACTTTTACTAAAAAATGCGCTTTTTGCTGAACCAAAATCCAGGTCAGTTGAGACAAAATAGTTTTGTAAAGCTTTGAAAATTGTAAATTGATGACTCGAAAAAAACGTACTTCCCTGGTTCTAAAAAAAGCTGAGTTTAGAGTTGCCGGACTAAAAGCGGTCGATCCAAATATCAATTTCGATGATACTTACAACCTGCAAAACCTGACTCAATTAATAAAGCAGTTTCATAATATGCTTGATAATTATAACGCTGCTATAGCTATGATTGACTCTTCTAAAAAAAAGCTAGATGAAATGGAAAAAACCTTAAGTCATATTTCAGACAAAATGCTGGCAGGGGTTGGTTTCAAGTACGGCAAAAACAGTAATGAATATGAACTTTCAGGTGGGGTTCGAGACAGCGAACGGATTCGGAAAAGCAGATTGACACGGTTAAAATCTAATCAAAATAAAACATCAGATGAAAATGCAATAACTACCTAGTAAAATTGCACGCTCCTTTCAACAATTTTTTGAAAAATCATCGTGTATAGATCCTTGACTTCTTTAATGAATTCGGGATCTATTTTTTAATAAATGGATCGAAACTACTATATAATAAAAAATTGCCTAAACCCAAAATTTCCGCAATCTTAAAATTGAATGACCCGTTTTATACACGATAAATTCGCCAAAGACTATCTAGAAGAATTATTAAAAAATTACGGTGAAGTCAAGGCATCAGAAAAAGTTTCAGGAGAGATAAAAGAAATAGATGTTTTATTCACTCCTACCAAACAGCAAAGCTCTAATATAGAAATACTAGGTTTGCTAGGAAGATTTGCGGAATATCCTGCACTCATAGAACCCTTCCGTAATCCAGCTTCTACCGATGAAATATGCGACTGTATTCTAAAATTATTAGAAGTAAAAGCTCTTTTACGACGAGAAGCTAAAACTAATAAAACCAAACTTCAAAACTCGGAAATTCCTAAATTGTGGATTCTGACACCTACCGTATCTGAAACTAGGTTGTCTAGCTTTGGAACTATGCAACAAGCAAGTTGGTTATCAGGAGTACATTTTCTGCCAGATGCCTTACGGACAGCAATTGTAGCAATACACCAACTACCCCAAACACCAGAGACATTATGGTTGAGGCTTTTAGGTAGGGGAAGCGTGCAGTCACAAGCGATTATCGAGTTGCAAGCGTTACCATTAGATTATCCATACCAAAAAGCAACTCTCGAATTAGTTTACAACTTGCGCGAAAACTTGAGAGTAAATCAAGAATTAGAAGCAGATGATAGGGAGTTAATTATGCGGCTAGAACCACTTTATCAAAGAGACAGAGAACAAGCCAAAGAAGAAGGAAGGCAAAAGGGAAGGCAAGAAGGAAGGCAAGACTTAATACTGCGTCTACTAAATCGCCGTATTGGTGAAATTGATGCATCATTAATCGTGAAAATTAAAGGCTTATCCATTGAACAATTAGAAAATTTAGGAGAGGCATTGCTAGATTTTTCTAGTGTTGCTGATTTAGAAACTTGGTTAAACCAACAATCAATCTAATTTATTATTACTACACCTAGCGACTAGAAGTTGCGGCTATACAAACAAAATCCACCTCTGTGGGTTAAAAATTCTTGATTTACTCTTAGTCCACGGAGATGGACGAAAGTTTGTGTAGTAGCGAATTTTATTGCCTTATATTTTCCAAAATTTCAGTATAAAAAAGTTGCTAATAACCAATTACCAGTAAGGCTTTCATCATAAAAATAAGCTAAACTCTTATAGCCAAGTCTTGCCTAAAAATATTTCATAATTGAAGGGAGAACATCCCAATGGAGAACATAAAAATGCTAGAACAATATCGTAAACACGTTGCTGAAAGAGCAGCACTCGGTATTCCCCCTTTACCATTGGATGCAAAGCAAACCTCAGAATTATGTGAATTACTGAAAAATCCACCAAAGGGTCAAGAGGAGATATTATTACACTTATTGAGCGATCGCGTTTCTCCTGGTGTCGATCCAGCAGCTTATGTCAAAGCTGGATTTCTCACCGCCATTGCTAAAAAGGAAATCACCAGTCCTTTGGTTTCGCGCATAGAAGCGGTGCAATTGCTGGGCACGATGGTAGGTGGTTACAATGTGCAATCTTTAATCGAACTGCTGCAATGGCCCACCGTATCCCTCTCCGACTCATCCGAAACACCTCTAGTAATGGGCGGACAAGGAAAGGAACCCATCGCCGCTTACGCCGCCAACGCTTTAAGCAAAATCCTTTTGGTGTATGACGCGTTCCACGATGTTTTAGAGTTGTCTAAAACCAATCCTTTCGCCAAACGGGTGATTGACTCTTGGGCGGAAGCTGAATGGTTTACCAGTCGCCCCACAGTAAAAGAAGCGATTACTGTCACCGTTTTTAAAGTTCCTGGCGAAACCAATACCGACGATTTATCGCCCGCCCAAAGCGCCACAACTCGCCCGGATATTCCCTTACACGCCTTAGTGATGTTAGAGTCACGGCAACCGGGAAGTTTGAAAACCATTGCCGAATTGAAGAAAAAAGGACATCCTGTAGCTTACGTAGGGGATGTAGTTGGTACAGGTTCCTCGCGTAAATCTGCCATCAACTCAGTATTGTGGCACATGGGAAATGATATACCTTTTGTGCCAAACAAACGCGCTGGGGGTTATGTTTTAGGTGGTGCGATCGCGCCAATTTTCTTTAACACAGCAGAAGATGCCGGTGCTTTGCCTATTCAGTGCGATGTCACCAAACTTGAAACCGGTATGGTAATTACCATCCATCCTTACAAAGGCGAAATCACCAACGAAGCAGGCGAAGTTATTTCCACCTTTGACCTCAAACCTGATACCATCCTCGATGAAGTTCGTGCAGGTGGACGCATCCCCCTACTTATTGGACGTACCCTTACCGATAAAACTCGTCTTGCACTAGGTTTAGAACACAGCACAGTTTTTACCCGTCCCCAGCAAGCCTTTGATACAGGTAAAGGCTACAGCTTGGCACAGAAAATGGTCGGTAAAGCTTGCGGATTACCTGGTGTGCGTCCCGGCACATCCTGCGAACCCATCATTACTACCGTTGGTTCTCAAGATACCACAGGTCCCATGACCCGCGACGAATTAAAAGAACTCGCTTGTCTTGGTTTCAGTGCAGACTTAGTGATACAAAGTTTCTGCCACACAGCAGCTTATCCTAAACCAGTAGACATTAAAACCCATCACGAACTACCCGATTTCTTTGCCCAACGTGGCGGTGTCGCCTTGCGTCCCGGTGATGGTATCATCCACTCTTGGTTAAACCGGATGCTGTTACCCGACACCGTGGGGACTGGCGGCGACTCTCACACCCGCTTCCCCTTGGGTATTTCCTTCCCTGCCGGTTCTGGGTTGGTAGCCTTTGCAGCCGCCTTGGGTGTGATGCCTTTAGATATGCCAGAGTCAGTTTTGGTAAGATTCAAAGGTGAATTGCAACCAGGTGTTACTCTGCGCGATGTCGTGAATGCCATTCCTTACGTAGCAATTCAAAAAGGTTTGCTGACAGTAGAGAAACAGAATAAGAAAAATGTTTTCTCCGGGCGAATTTTAGAAATCGAAGGTTTGCCAGATTTAAAAGTTGAACAAGCCTTTGAACTCACCGATGCTAGCGCCGAACGTTCTTGTGCCGGATGCACAATTAAGCTGAGTGTAGAGACAATTTCCGAATATCTGCGTTCCAACGTAGCGCTATTGAAAAATATGATCGCACGCGGCTATCAAGATGCGCGTACCATGCTGCGCCGTGTGGCAAAGATGGAAGAATGGTTAGCAAATCCCGTGTTATTAGAAGGCGATGCCGATGCAGAGTATGCCGAAATCATTGAAATTGATTTGAACGAAATCAAAGAACCAATTGTTGCTGCTCCCAATGACCCCGATAATGTTAAGTTATTATCGTCAGTTGCTAACGATCCAGTGCAAGAGGTATTCGTCGGTTCTTGTATGACGAATATCGGTCATTATCGGGCAACAGCGAAAGTTTTGGAAGGCGCAGGTGAAGTGAAAACTCGCTTGTGGATAGCACCACCAACGCGCATGGATGAACACCAATTAAAAGAAGAAGGTGTATACAGCGTTTTTGGGGCTGCGGGTGCTAGAACAGAAATGCCAGGGTGCAGTTTGTGTATGGGTAATCAGGCGCGAGTTGCTGATGGCACAACAGTATTTTCTACCTCTACCCGCAACTTCAATAATCGCATGGGTAAAGATGCGCGAGTGTATCTTGGTTCAGCAGAATTAGCCGCAGTTTGTGCGCTACTGGGACGGCTGCCGACAGTGCAGGAATATTTGGATATTGTGGCGAGTAGAATTCATCCTTTTGCAGATGATTTGTATCAGTATTTGAACTTCGATCAAATTGCTGGTTTTGAGGATGAAGGGCGCGTGATTTCTAAAGAGGAGCAGGCGTTGTTAGTTTAATATAGTTTAATTAGGTGGGTGTTATGCCCACCTAATTTTTATTATCTGGGTAAAAATGCCAGCAAAAGATATCTACCAGAATGCCGTAAAAAATGCCTTAATTAAAGATAGCTCAACAATTACAGTTGATCCCTATCTAATCAAATATGCTGAAGTTAAACTGTTTGCGGATATGGCTGGTGAATAAATCCTGTCTGTAAGTAGAGAAAACCAACAGTTGGTATAATTTAGCTAAAGTGAGTTGTGACTTTAGGAAATGATATGATTTTTGGGGAGAAGATACCTAAGCTTAATGAAGTTAGGGTTTAGTATAATTATTAGATCATATAAAATGTTTTTTTCGAGATTCACCTTTAACCTAGCCAACTGATAAAATTTGGTCAAATTAGTTAAATCAATAAAAAAATCTCTAAGACTAAACATTAACGAAAACAAATTGTCAAGTTATGGTAACTCAATTAGAAATTACAGATGAACGCAAAGAAAAGGCTGAAGAAGAAATTCGTGATAAAAGAAAGCGTGTTGATTACAACACCTTAGAATACCCTATCGAAGTAATTGTTCAAAAATATTTATATGGCAAAGATGAAGATGAAAATGAATTCTTTATTCCAGACTATCAACGAGAAATGGCTTGGGATGAAGATAGACAATCAAAATTTATTGAATCTGTAGTTTTAGGTTTACCGATACCTTATATTTTTGTTGCTGATATATCAGAATCAGAAGATTTAGCACGTTTAGAAATTATAGATGGTACACAACGTATTCGCACTTTAACTAGGTTTATTAACAATGAACTTAGATTAAAAAATCTTGAAAAATTAAAAACTCTTAATGGGTTTACTTTTGAAGATTTACCGCCACAACGCCAAAGGCGTTTTAACAGAACTACTATTAGAATGATTCAATTAACAGAAGAAGCAGATGAAGAAGTCAGAAGGGATCTTTTTGAGAGAATTAATAGTGGTAGTGTTGAATTAAATGAAATGGAGAAACGCAGGGGAAGTAAACCAGGAAAGTTTCTCGATTTAATTGAGGAACTATCAATAAATAAAAAATTTCAAGATTTATGCTCATTTACTAAACCTGAAATTGATAAAAGAGATCCACAAGAATTTGTCTTACGTTTTTTTGCATTTTTAAATAATTATAAAAATTACTCTGGCAGAAAAGTTCATGAGTTCTTGGATGACTATTTAGAACAAGAAAATAAATCTAGTTCTCTAAGTATTGATACAATGAAAAATGAGTTTTATTTGATGTTAGAATTTGTGGAAAAGCATTTTCCTAATGCTTTACATATTTATCGAAAAATAAAAAATCGCTATGAACCGACAACTCGAATCAAGTTTGAATCAATCTCTGTAGGTATTGCCTTAGCATTAAGAGAAAACCCAAATCTAGTACCAAAATCAACTGGCTTTTTAGATTCTCAAGCATTTAAAGATTGTACTCAATCTGATGCAAATAGTTCTCAAAATAAGGTCAATAAGCGTATTCATTATGTTCGCGATCAGCTTCTAGGCAATTAATGAAAAGTACATTATTTCAAGATTTTGATGAACGCGCTCAAGAAGTTAGTAGGTATTTTTTATTGTTGAAAAATCTAGAGCAAGGTTCAATTAAATTAAGTATGGGTAATGCTAAGAATACAAAAACCAAATCAATAAACAATGATTTAGAAAAAACTCTTAAAGCAACAGGATTTTTATTGCTCTATAATCTAGTCGAATCCACAATGCGTAATGCTATTACAACAATTTTTGATGAATTTAAAAATAAAAATATTTCTTTTGATGATGCTACAGATAAAATTAAAAAAATTATTATTAAGAATTTTAAGGAGAACAACTCTTCTGATACTCTTTTACAAAGTATAAACAATATTTCATGTGATATAATATCTAGCAGTTTTGATAAAGAAAAATTATTTTCAGGTAATATTGATGCAAGAAAAATACGAAAAACATCTGAGATGTATGGTTTTTCGTGTAAAACAAATTCTAAGAAAACTAAAGACGGTAGCGATTTACTAACAGTTAAGACTAATAGAAATGATTTGGCACATGGTTTTAAATCATTTGAGGAGGTTGGTAGAGATGCTACTGCGGACGAATTATTGGAAATAAAAAAAAGAGTTATTTCTTATTTAAAGGCAATATTAGAGAATATAGAGAGTTATCTATCTAACAAAGAATATTTAAAATAGTTAGTTCAGGTGATTTTTGTGGAAAATAAGATATAAAAAACCGCTTCCTTACTACAGCTTATAGTAAGCGTATGGATTTCTACACATAGGAGTTATTAAAATGCTTGAACTTCACAAAAGCTATGTTATTGATGACAATCAACAACCTATTGCCGTACAAATTCCTATCGCTGAATTTGAAAAAATTGAAGAAATTCTTGAAGATTATGGGTTAGCAAAACTCATTGATGAAGTAGAGGAAGAAAAACCATTATCAAAAGATGAAGCACTACAATATTATCAATTACTAAAAGAAGAAAATGTGGCAAGTTGAATATACCAAAAGGTTCTTGAAAGAACTTGCTGCTTTACCAGTTGAGATCCAAAGCCGCATAGAACCTATTGTCTTTCAAGAACTTGAATCAGAGAATCCCTTTGAATTAGGATATCTTGAAAAGCTGAAAGGCTATAGTGATAAATATAAGATTCGAGTTGGTGATTATCGTATTGGCATTACTCTCGATCAAGCAACAAAAACATTAATTTGCCAACGAGTTGCTCACCGCAAAGACATCTACAGAATTTTTCCTTGAAGCACTGTAAAACTTGTTATCATCATTACTGTATATATACCCTAATACCAGTAAAGCGGCAAATGCTGTGTGACAACAATTTATTGATTTTATAAATGTCATTTACAGTCAAGCTTTAAGAGTACAAAGATAACAATGTTTTTACCTAATTGACCATTTTATCAGCGCGATCGCACCCTTGCACTTCGCACACAGACCTAACCCCCCAACCCCCTTCCCTACAAGGGAAGGGGGAGAAATCTGGCTGCCCTCTCCGTTTCGGAGAGGGGTTGGGGGAGAGGTCAATCTATGCGATCGCGTATGTTCCAAAACAAGGCAACGGATTTGTATTAAGTATGTATGTAATAAACCTTATGAGGGGAGATCGACGGTTAAGATAATGTCAACTTGATAATACTTCATCAAAGTATCGATCGATTTCTGCTTTCAGTATGTCAAAGTCTACAGGCTTGGTTAAGTGGGATTTGAAACCAGACTTCAGCGCAAGCTGCCGATCCTCTTGGCTACCATAGCCGGTAAGCGCAATCAGAATTGAGCGAGTAAATTTGGAGTCTTTACTTAGTTCTTGTGCAACGGCGAATCCATCCATTTCGGGAAGTCCGATGTCACAAATAATCACATGAGGCTCAAGCTTCTTTGCAGTTTCTACCCCTAAAATTCCATTCTTGGCAATGGCAACTTCATGCCCAAAATACTCAAGTACTGCTTGTAAGGATAGGGCTGAATCCTCGTTATCTTCAATAACTAAAATCTTCAACGATTTTTTCGCCGCCTCTGTAATCTCTAGGTCGTCGTCCGAGGCTGTAATCTCTTCGCATATAGGGAGAGTGACTTTGAATTCTGCTCCCAAATTTATCCCTCTACTTGAGGCTTCAACATTACCACCATGAAGTTCTACAAGACTTTTGACTACCGAAAGTCCCAAACCTAGCCCGCCCCGCGAACGATCTAAACTGCGATCGGCCTGGGTAAACGGCTCGAAAAGTTCTGGTAATATTGTCGGTTCTATGCCGATGCCTAAGTCTCTTACAGATAAGGCCGCGATACTACCTGAGCCATTTTCTCCTGGAATAACTGAAAAATCCACCCAGATCGTTCCATCTGGCTGGGAAAACTTTAAGGCGTTATCAAGAAGGTTCCCAAAGATTTGGAAGAAGCGAGTGGAATCAACATAAGCCCACACGGGCGTGTTTGGCAGGTCTTCTACTACATTAAGGTTCCATCTCTTGATTGCTTGTGCATGGTCATTGAGACTTTGGCGAATTAATTCTACCAGATTAACCTTCTCAAGGTTTAATGAAATCTTCCCATAAGTGATGGACGACACATCAAGTAACTCATCGATCAATTTCGAGAGGTGCTTAATCTGGTTTTGCATCATTAAAACTGTTTCTCCGACTGCACCAGTCTGTCCTAGCTTCAACTTCAGTAGCTGAACGCCGTTGGAGATGGGGGCAACGGGATTCCTCAGTTCGTGACCCAGCATGGCAATAAATTTGTCTTTTAGGGCATTTTGGTTCGTCAATTTCTGGAAAAGTTGCACGTTAGCGATCGCAACTGCTGTAGTATCAGTCAAAATCTCCAGCATTCCGATCTCTTCAGATGTGGCTAAGTGGGGTGTACTCCAGTAAGCTCCAATCGCACCCAAAGGATCGGAAACCCGAATCGGAACCATCACTAAACTTTTGACAAAAGTTACCTTGTACGCCTCAATCGGAATTCGTGCATCCTGGTAAATATCCTCAATTATGGCTGCTTTTTTATTGAGCATTGCCCAACCGGAGATGCAAGACTTGAGGGGAAAACGCATACCTTTCCAAAGCGGGCCAATGGCGTTTTCATCGACATAGTGGCAACATTCACCATCCCGCAATACAAAAGTTACTCCATCAGCATTTGTGAGATCGCGAGCAGCCAAACGCACAATCTCAATAATTTCTTCAATAGTCCGCACACAAGCCAAATCCTTCACGACCAAAAGCAGCCTGTTGTAAGAAGAAATGCTATAGCTCCGATCTGAATTCTGTTCTTGAGAAATGGAGGTTTGTAATATATTTTTCATAAAGAACTCCGAACAAAAAGATATCGGTATAAAAACTTAGCTAAAACGGGTAGGTTCAGCAGACACCTACTTTTAATCGTAATCTTAACCTCGATATTGGGAGTACAATCTGTTACCGCATTTTTACTTTTCCTTATATAGTATGAAATTCTTCAAAAGTGCTAAGTAAATATTCGTAATTTACTTTTATTTATTAATGCAACTTTTGGTGTTTATCGACGGTGGTTACGTAACAGCTTAAACTCGTTATTTAGACGTAGTATTTGCAACAAAATCGAAGATGCGTCACAATCCTTCGTAGACATCGCCATTGCAGACAAATTATTTGGCGATCGCTAAATAATACTCAAATCGCTCCCGGAGTTGTTCAACCGTCAGATTTTGAGTCCAGTACTCCACTAGAGCGTGACCAAATGCCCAAGCATTGCGATCGGGTGCAGCGGAATTTTCCAGCAGTAGCGGCCAAAGGGCTAGCAACTCAAAGTTGACCGAGTTGGGGTTTAAGAGTGAGAAAAGCTCATATCCCATTTGCAGTTTACCAATGACAATCGGTAACTGTTCCACAGGAATTTCCTTTGCCAGCATATACGCAAGAGCTGGAGAGCCGGTTGAGAGGGTAGAAACAAACTGAAGGACGGGACTTTTGAGCAATGTCGTTAATCCTTGTGTTGTCGTCATTTGGAAGGTGTAATGGTCGATGATTTTGGCGGCGGCGACGATGCGAGTTTCTAGGTTACGCAAAAAGCGGGCAAGACGGAGTTGCTTGGTAGGTGCGATCGCATCCACTAATCCCAAGGATAGCGCTTCTACTCCCCAGGCAACTCGATTTGTTTTGCTGTCGCTTGTAACCACTGGTAAAACGAGATTACAGAAGTTTCCTAGCTGTTTGGCGCGATACTCAGTGGCTTCTCTAATGGCAATTTCTTTGGGACGATCGCCCCATTCCCAATCATAAGGCGGTTGCCATTCGCGGATGGGACGCAGCCGGTCTACTTGGGTGACGATCGCGATCGCAGGTAAATCTGCAATTTCTGCTTTGATGTCTTGCAAAAAGTCTACATCCATTTGCAGGGCAGGATCGAGGGCAGGAGTAGCTAACAGCAGCAAATCTGAATTGATGGCATAATCAAGCACCAAATTTCGGAGTTCGGCACGGTTGACTTGTTCGTAACCAGGTGTGTCTAAAAGCGTCAAAGTTTCCCCACTTTCAGTCTGCCATTGATAACTCTGAATGCGATCGGTACTGGGTAAAACATCAACGGCTGCGAGATCCGCCTGAAATAGCGTATTAATCAGGCTACTTTTTCCCGATCCCGTGCGCCCCACCAGCAAAATATTCACGGGTTTTTGCTCAACCGCCTCGGCTGGTTGAGCTTGAGTCAGGATTTCTCGGAGTGTTTGAGTTTTTGCCTGGGGTAAAGTTGGAGTAGAAACTACGGTTGCTGGAACTGGTAAGGTGCTACGTCCGTAAAGTGCGATCGCTTGTCGGCATAAGTTTCTCAAGGCAGCTTCCCGGAATAACTGGCTCAAATTCCCCAATAATTGCTGAGTTGCTTGGTTACTAGAACCCTGACTGGCTTGTTTTGCCACCGCCGCCACCGGATTTAAGATCCACTGTGCCCAGTTCCAAGCTTTCCAGAATTTCCGAGCCGATGGTTCCAACTTTCGGTAGACTTCATATCCTTGGTATGCTTGTCCAACCGTTACCTGATTGAGGACAGGGGATAACTTTTGCATCCACCGATCCATATCATCCACCGTTCCCCGAATCAGCCCGTAAGCTTGGGGGACGTAAATATTCAACAAGGGATATTGAACTTCAGGATTGTAGATATGAGCGATCGCTACAACTAAATCCTGACATCGCGTCCAAAAAGTTTGCCAGTCTTCCCAAATCGGGCGATCGCTTTGTGCTGCTTGGAGAATTTCTTGAAGGGCGGTTTGTGCAAGTTTTGTGGTGTCACTTCCCACAGGTAGCGCTGCTGTATCCTCTGCTGTCGATTCCAGTTCTTCACGGACTTCAGTTAATACAGCTTCCACCTCGTTAACAGCTGGTTGAGTCCATTTGACTAGCAGCCAACGCCAACCAACAAATAAAACGGTGAATATACCCCAAATCCAATTAATGCCCCACGCATGAATTTGTGAACCGGCAGACACCAGTAAGAAAATGATGATAAACGCGATCGGAATTGCTAAGACTACCCACTGCCACAGTTTTAACCGCACCATTGCCCCATACCTGCTTTGAAATATTGGGAAATTCGAGTTTTTGTCAAAATTACTCTTATAAAGAGTCTATCGTCTCCAATGCAGGCAGGATGTTTGGTTTTCTGGGATTAATGGTAGACTCCTAATTATTAGGGATAAATGTTTGATTTTGCTGTAGGTAGCTAAATAAACAACTGGATATTTATATTCTAGATTAGAAGAAGTTTAAAATTGCTCAGTTGTCTATGAGAGCAAAATTTAGTAAACAAGCTATGCAAACAATTACCGACATTGGCACGCTGATTGTCAGCACACCCGGAACCTGTGGTGGTCGCCCTCGGATTGCAGGACACCGGATTACGGTACATAATATTGCGATCGATTTCAACGCAGGCATGAAACCAGAAGAGATAGTTGTCCAAAGACCACAGCTAATGTTGGCACAAGTTTATGCAGCGCTAGCTTACTACTATGCTAACCAGGAAGTAATTGACACGGAGATTGCCGCAGAAATTGAAGAATACGACCGTTTAGAAGTTGAATATACGGCGAAGAGACAGTGAGCCAAATTCGTTTGTATTTAGATGAGGACAGTGTTGAGAAGTCCCTAATCAAAGCTTTCTGTAATGCAAACTTGGATATTGTGACAGTGGCCGATGTGAGCAGGCAGAGCTATTCTGATGATGAGCAGCTAATTTGGGCAACAGAGCAAGGGCGTGTTATCTATAGCTACAACCGAAGAGACTTTTGCTGCTTACATAACGAGTTTTTAGCCACAGAAAGAAATCATGCTGGCATTATCTTGTTGCAGCAACAACGCTATTCCGTAGGGCAACAGTTACAAGGGTTACTCAAGTTGGTTACTACTCGTTCGGCTGAGGAGATGGTAAAGCAACTAGTATTTTTGAGTGCTTATATTGATAAAAGCTATTAAACCACTGTCAGCGTTTTAATTAATACTAGGTTTCATTGGTAAGGCTGCTATCTTAATAAAGATATCTTTGAAGTGATCTCGTATGTCATCAGCTAATTGTAAGGCAATAACTAAATCTAGAGAAAAATGTAAGCTCAAAGCTAATTCTTCTGGATACTGTCATATACATGCTCCTAAAAAAATTGCTGAATACGAAGCAAAACAACATTTACCTGAAATGTTCGCAGTTGAGGTTTCAGCCAAGACTTTTAGCCAACGACGAGGCTTGAAGCCAATATCTGAGATTATCCAAATTGATAGTATGAATGATGCTCTACGCAATTCTCTTTGGAATGTATTAAGTGCAAAGTTATTTTCAGAATACTCAAATTCCATATATAAAGGTGTTATCACATATTCGGGCAAACTTATAGATGTTTTTATTGAATATATTTGGGTAAAATATTTTAAGTATCTTTTGGATAACTTGCCTGCAAGCTCAAGAGCATCTGTCAAATGGTTATTAAATTATTTTCAAAAATGCCAATGGTATGAAGTTTACGATTTTCTTGAAATAACTATAAATTATTTTAAATCTCCAAAACTTGTAAAAGAGATAAACTCTATATTAGAAAGAGAACTGGCAGGTTATAGATTTGTCGGAGGTGTATTCATAGATATCACCAATGAGCAAGAAATTGAAATGCTTGAGCAAGCAGTAGATGATAAAAACTTTCCTGCTGTATCCACCCATTTGAAGCGCTCCCTTGCTTTGATGAGCGACAAGGAAAATCCTGACTACAGAAACTCTATAAAAGAATCTATTTCCGCAGTCGAAAGTCTTGCAAAAGCCATTACTGGAAAACCAAAGGCAACTTTAGCAGATGCTCTGAAGGTTCTGGATGTTTCTCACAATTTACATCCCGCTTTAAAAAATTCATTCTTAACTCTGTATGGATATACAAGTGATGAGGGAGGTATCAGACATGCTATGTTGACTGAGCCTGATCTAACTATTGCTGATGCAAAGTTCTTTTTACTTTCATGTACGTCTTTCATAAATTACCTGAAATCGAAGATTTAGAGTGCGATCACTTTTTAATTAGATTTGGGAGATAAGGAGCGATCGCCTTTGGCTGTCTACGCAATTGTCTTCGATACATTCAGCGATCGCAAGCAACAATAAGATTTATCAACGAAGTGTTGATGACGAAAGTGCCAAAATAGCAAAAATTGGACGGCACAAAATTTTCTGGCGATCGCTCTTAACGTTTTAAATACTTAATATTAGTTAATCTTAGAGATAGTTGGTAACAAAAAGTTTTAACAGAAATTCCCAGACGATAAAATTTGCGGACGATATCTAAGGCAAAGTATGGTACGCGCAGTCGCAGTGGGTAACACACGGGCAAATATAACCAGTAGTAAGCCTTTTTGAGGTCATTCCACTTTGAGCAAGCTTCTTGATGCAGGAAATCTGATATATCTACAACTAATCCTCTGCCTTGGTACATCATGACATTACGCCCGTGGACATCATGAGGGTGGAGTCCGCAACTTCGCGCATAGTCAAGAGCTTCATCAATGTCCTTTATTACCTGCTTGGGAATTAGTAAACCAAAGTGCATACAATCGTAGAGAGTTGTTCCATAAAGCCGTTTCAAGACTAAAAACCCATCCTTGGCGTAGAAACACTCAGAAAAGGCTGGATGATAACCTAGACGGTGGTAAACTTCTACTTCCTCTTCAAAACCTGGCCGTCCTGGGGCATAAATCTTAACTACACAGTCAGGGGAATCGGGGTGATAAAATACTGCGGCGTAGTTTCCTTTGCCAAGCAGCCGCCAAGGTTGCGGAAGATAACTGACCTTAATTGGATTATAGGGATTGACACTTTCAATCTGTAATCTAGGCAGTAGTTCCTGATAAATGTTTTTGACTAACTGTTTTAGGAGCAATTTGTCCATATTAATTCCTTAGCCAATTTACGAGGTTTGGGAATAAGGTTGACTTGAGTGAATTACGACCTAAATGATATCGTTGTAACTTCCCGTTAAGAGTAGAGATGGCAATTTTTATTCACAACTCATTGCGATATTGATTCTTCTACCAACAATTCTGATGCTGCTTCACCCTCACCCAGGTTATCAGAATTAACAGATTTAGAAAAACCATCTGCTACATCTTTGATAAAACCAGCTACAGGTACCGCAACTAGTAAACCCAAGACTCCGCCAACATTGGTTCCTACAAGCAAAGCAATTAATACCCATATTGGTCTAATGCCAGTAAATTTGCCTAAAAGACGGGGTGCGATCGCCTGATCGATTAACTGATCGATAACAACAGCTACCGCAAAAACTTTAGCTGCTAGCCAAAAGTCATGTGACGCTATTATTAAAGTTATTAAAACCAGACTGACGACATCACCAAAGGGAATTAAGCTCAAAAGTCCAACTCCCAAACCAAAGAGTAAACCAAACTGGACTTGAAAAGCTAAAAACAATAATGTTATTGAAACACCCATCAACAAAGCCAAACTTACCTGACCAATTAAGTAATTTTGAAAGTTTTGCTGAATAGACAGGCTTATCTGCTGGGCAATATTTCCAGGTAACTTCTTAAATATCGCCTCCCAAATTCTTGGGCCATCCAACAACAAGTAAAAAGTCAGCACTACTGTAATTAACGCCTCAGAAATACTATCAATTGTATCTATAATAATACTTAAAAGTTTATCTGAAATAAACTCTATTTCATTTGGTAGTTGGTCATTAATTCGTGCTAATAACTGACTGAAATTCACATTTAATTTGTGCCTAAAAAACCAATCATTTACAATCTGAAGCTTTTCTTCGCTAGAATCAATCCATTGGGGAAAGACTTTAACCATTTCATTAAATTGCTCTAAAACAATGGGCATTAAAATGATACCCAAAGCCACAACAATTACCAATGCTAATATAAAAACTAATGCTACTGCATAGCTGCGTTTAACTTGACGCTGTTGGAGAATCGAAACAGGATAGTTTAAAATAAATGCAAGCAAGGTAGCCAAGACAAGAATTGTGACGACAGGTTGAAAGTTTTTCACCAGCAAAAATGCTAGCCAACCATTGAGAAATACTAGAGGAAATAACAAAGTAAAAATTAACCATCTAAGTAATTGATTCAGTGAAAAATTCATAATTAATTTCAAAACGAAAATTATTCTAGTTACTAGATTGAACCGAGTAATTAAATTTGCTCAATAGGAAATAAACAATAAAAATATTTCCCGACGATCCACTTCCCATTATTTCAATGATTAACTTTCAGCAAAAGCTGAAAATTGCTCCTCATTTATTCTCCCTGCTTGATAGAGAGTATTAGTAATTTCCGAAATAGTTAAAACCGCATGGCTACGATAACCATTTTGCTGTAACCTATCTTTCACTCCTTGTTCGTGGTCGATAAATACCACAATATCATTAACCTTTAACCCTGCTGATTCCAACTTTCCTGCTCCTTCCATGACACTTTTGCCGCTAATGAGAATATCGTCAACCACTACAACTGTTTCACCAGCATGAAAGTTACCCTCAATTACTCTCCGAGTTCCGTGTGCTTTCACTTCTTTACGCGGGAAAATCATCGGACAATGAAGGCGCAAAGCTAAACCAGTCGCAGTCGGTAATGAACCGTAGGGAATACCTGCTAATCTATCAAAATTCAGATTCTTCAAAATATCCTCATAAGCTGTGAGAACTTGATTAAAAACTTGGGGATTGGAAATAATTTTGCGTAAGTCGATGTAATAAGGAAATATCGCTCCTGATGCTTGGACAAAGCTGCCAAACATAATGCAGTCAATATCATAAAGTTGTAAAATCAAATCTTGGTGTGGGTGCTGATTTAGAAAACAAACATCAGGAAACCACACAGAACAAGTAGAATTTTCGTAAATAATTTCAGTTTTGATTTGATTGATTTCTGCACTTAGTGACTGGACTTCTTTTGATAATTCGATATTTACTAACATATCTTGAGGAACAGGAATGAGTAAACCATCACCGTTACTATTCAAGCCAGCTTCTAGAATTTGTTTCAGGTTTTGAGCCTCCGCCCAGATGCTACGCGCCATCATAATTCGTTCGGGTGCAACTGCTCGAATAAGTGCTAAAACTTCAGGATTTGTAGTTCCCACTTCCAAACCCAATTGTTCTGGAGTTCCCCAGGTTTTTGATTCTTTTACTACCTGTAAATAAAGGGGTGATTCGTTTGCCGGATATTGCTGTAGAGCTTCTGCACCTGAATTAGAAGTACAGCATAAAATAAACACCGCTTTATCAGGATAGACTAAAAAAGGTGCTACGTGATCTTGTCCTGTATAGGGGCTGAGAGTGATTGCGTCCACTTGCCATTTTGTAAACACAGTCTGGGCAAAGATGCTACTAGTATTTAAGTCACTGTGTTTGGCATCTAAAATTACTGGGATATGGGCTGGAATAGCTGCTAAAGTTTTGTACAGTAGTTCTAAACCAGGAATACCTAATGCTTCGTAAAAGCCAAGTGTCGGTTTATAAGCACAAATGAAATCAGACGTTTCCGCAATAATGAATTGTAACCACTTTTCCAAACCAGCAATAAGTTCTTCAGATTCATAACGTTCAGGCATCATCTCTGGATTTGGATCGAGTCCTACAAATAGTAAGCTTTGATTTTGTAAGATATTTCTATTCAATTTATCAAAAAAGTTCATTTTTTTTAAAGAGTTATTGGTCATTAGTCATTAGTCATTAGTCATTAGTCATTGGTCATTTGTCTTTTCGTTTATTTATCTCCCTGACATAGTTTGTTTACAAAAACATTGATTCTGTTAGTTGAGTACCTCCAGCTTTTTTCCCTAATTGATAGTGAATTACTACAAATAAGATAACCATCGGCACTGAGGCAAAGTGAACAATTCGCAATGCTTGCCAATCGCCAAAGCAATCCACAATCCAAGAAAATTGAGCAGGTTTATACATTCCTATCCCTGTAAATAATGCCAGCAGCAAAATAGGAATAATTGCTGTATAAGCAATCCGATGCCAAGCATAAATCAGGCGTTGGGAATTTTGAGTTTTTTGTAATGCTTTCAAATCATTAGCACCAACAAAGCGATGTCGCCAGCGTCGGGTAATTAAAATGTAAATTCCATACCACAACAGATTCAGCGAGAATAGCCACATTGCTGCAAAATGCCAGTGTCTACCTCCTGCAAGCCAACCTCCTAAAGTAAATATTGGAGGAATGTGCAAACCTGCGCGTCCACCAAAAACAGGGTTAGCGTTGTAAATTTGTAGTCCACTGGTGAGCATGATAAATAGACTAATGATGTTACACCAGTGGAAAATTTTGGCTCCTATTGCTTGAGTGGGTCGCTTTCGAGTTGGAGAGGGAACGTTGGAAGTCATAAATTTTGACTGATAAAATTTGTTGTTTATCTGTCTTGGGTAAATAGCCCAGCAACCTTGGGTGAGTATTACTCACTTTTATTTTCCCATCATTTAGATTCAGTATTTTGGCATTAATGGTCTACCATCTGCTGTTTGATTACCAGTAGACCGATGTCAATCCAATACCTAAATCAGCAGCGCAGCAGTACAGGATTGCTCTTTCTTGGTGGAATGAGGTTTTCTGACGACCCTAGAGTTGTCAAACGATCGGATTTTGGCTGGCGAATGCGAGAGCGTTTTTTATCCAGTATGTATTGGTGATAAACGCGGTTTACTTTTTAGACATCATTTAAGATTAAAACATCAACAGGTATCAAACATCCTTTAAGCAAGGAGAATAAGATGGCTAACACAGATAATCTCATCGGTGTGAGAAATTTGGGTATTGCGATCGCCGATTCTTTGATTGGTAGCACTGCTCCAAAAACTCCTCAGATATTAGAAGTTACTGGTCAAGGAGAGGTCAATGTTGCGACCACTTTAACTGATGTAGAATTGGGGATTAAAGTACAGGGAAAAACTGCAACCGAAGTTCAACAACTTGTTGCTCAACGTTCAAGTGCGGTAGTTGATGTCCTGCAAAAGCTTGGGGCGCAAGAACTTCAAACTACATCTATTCAACTAAATCCTGTTTATAGTTATGAAAATAATACTCAAACTCTAACAGGTTTTGAAGGTCTGAACACACTTGAGTTTGAGTTACCAACAAATCAATCTGGGGCAGCAATTGACAAAGCTATTCAAGCAGGCGCAAATATCATACAAAATATCAGCTTCACTGCCTCAGACGAAGTATTGCAGCAGGCACGTCTGCAAGTTCTCAGCGAAGCTGTCAAAGATGCTAAAGCTCAAGCTCAGGCTGTTTTTAGTACCTTGCAGTTAACCCCTGGACAGATTATTGATATTGATATCAACTCAGATGATAATCCTAGACCATCTCCCTTGGTGTCTAATTTAACAGCAGATAGGACTTTTGCAACAGCTAGTACAACTCCTATAATTGGTGGTTCTCAGACGGTAAAAGCTAGTGTTTCTCTAGATATCAGTTATTCTCCAAATTCAGGAGTGATTCTCGATCTACCTCTAATATCAAGTTCGGATAAATACTTATAATAAAGCTGGGATCGTTGCAGTGTATCTATCTACGTCTTATGCCGAAACGGATTGCGATCGTTAACCACATGAGTACGGAAGAACTACTGGCTCATTATCGTCAGGCGACA
>NZ_JAVRBQ020000159.1:0-28233 GCF_034531215.2 Nostoc sp. ChiSLP03a | reverse complement strand
ATGTGAAGTTGCACATATCTTGATACCCCTAAATCCCCCTTGAAAAGGGGGACTTTGATAGATGTTTTTCCGGTTCCCCCCTTTTTAAGGGGGGTTAGGGGGGATCGAATTCTATGCAGCTTTATAAAAAATTGGTATAAGGTATTCAGACTTTATAGTAATTTAAGCTCATGCTACGCCAAATCTCTTTGGGAACACTCGGTCTAACTATCGGCGGCATATTAACTATCATTGGCTTTATCGCCTATGCTGATAATAATGCCACACTCAATCTTGTCGGATTTTTTTACGGGATTCCTCTACTATTAGGAGGACTGGCACTAAAAGCGAATGAACTTAAGCCAGTACCATTTACCCAAACTACGTCACCATCAGCATTGAGACTGCGCCAGCAACAAGCAACTGATACGCAAAATAAAATTCGCAAAGACATTACCCGATATTGCTACGGTCAAGATGCTCATCTAGATACAACACTTTCTTTTCTGGGTTTGAGTCCCACTGACCAAGAACGGCCAACAGTGACAGGGTTACGAGAAACGGAAGTTAATGGGAGCTACGCCCTAATTTTAGAATTTGATTCACCGCTAATACCGATTGATGTGTGGCAAAAAAAGCATGAAAAAATGACCAATTATTTTGGTCCTGGTTTGGAAATTCAAATAACGCAGCCATCTGAAAATACAATTGAGCTAGCGCTAATCAATACTCAAAAAGAATCACTAGTCAGTAGTCAATAGTCAAGAGCAAAAATTATCGTTCCCCAAATTTCATACCTTTATGACTTGTTGTTACCTATATTTTTGCAACAGTCAAAATAATTAATAGTTCATAATTATTAGTAGTAGACTCTGTAGGCTCCATACTCTTATTAACCACCAAATTTTTGATGAGCAGTGTGGATTACTGTACAGTGTCTTGAACTATGAATTATGAATTAGTAATTATTCTTTTTGGAGAATTTCCTTAACCAAGATTTAACTCCCCAACTTTTTCAAAAAGTCGGGGAGGTAGTCAGAAGTTTTTTATTAATATTTTTTTGGGATTCTCTTAAGCATTTATCAAAAAGTTACTTTTCTAAACGAACTGCGTACCACTGTAAATATTTTCCAGGACCAATATCTAATTCACAACTAGTGTCAATTAAATATTGGGCTTGAGTTTCCACAGTATTAAACTTTTGCAAGTCAGGCGGTAAATCTTGAATTATAAGTTGTTGAAGAGTTATTTTGAGCTTTTCTAATAGCTCTGATGATGTCATAAACTGTTCTGGTTGATTTGTTTCTAGAACAACAAAATTATCCTGCTGGTACATTAATGAGTCTGGCATTTTAAAGATTTAGCGAATGTCAATAGATTTGAATGGTTTTTGGAAGAACTTTTGCTTGTTTGTGTAGTCAACTTTAATTTTGGACGGTTTATGGCTAGAACGAAATGGTTATGAATGTCACTTGAAAATAAAGTTTTGCACTAAGTTTTTTCTCAATCTTATGTAATTATACTAAACCTGAGCAAACCTTGTCGGATAGACTAAATAAATTTCAGTCAGATGATATTAGTATTTAGTATTAGCTATCTTCTGAGGGGACTTTGGTGATTGCTTTTTCTTGTATCACTGGGTTTATAAACTAACTACATAACTACATAATTAGGGTGTGTATTTGTAATTCTCAAAAAAATTGTAATTTAACTTTAACAATAGGGAAATATAAAAGTAACATTTTCTCCCATAACCATCGCTGAACAAAAAGGCAGCAATTGCCTTCGTGTTCAAATTACAGATTGTCTATGCAACTTATTTATCTACCGCTTGCTTGGCCCGACAACATTGGGCAGTCCATTGTCAAAAAACAGTTGATTGTGAAGCCAGACACGCCTTTGCCGCAAATCCTGGCATTGATGAAAATAGCAATCGCCCCCATGCAATTGAGTTGCACAGCCTTTTTCAGGATAGTCCCGCAAGTGGAAGGCAACTCATGTCAGGCATAAGCCCATTTTCTGTTTCTAAGCAACCACCACTGATTTTAGTGGCTGATGATGACAAGACCATCCGGGTATTGTTGCGTAAAGCAATGGAACAAGAAGGTTATCGAGTAGTCGAGGTCAATGATGGTAAGCAATGTTTAGATGCTTACGAGACTATCAAACCGGATATAGTTTTGCTAGATGCTGTAATGCCTGTGATGGACGGCTTTACCTGCTGTAAGCACTTGCTCCAGATTGCTAGGAATAATTTAATCTCAGCCCTTGCCACCTTTGATACTGACTCGACTCTTAACAATACGGTCATGTCCAAGATATGGGAGCGCACTCCCATCTTGATGATCACATGCTTGGACGATGAGGAATCTGTAAACCGTGCTTTTGAAGCGGGAGCGACTGATTATGTCACTAAGCCAATTCACTGGCCTGTATTACGCCAGCGGTTGCGTCGACTGCTACAGCAAGCACAAGTATACAAACAGTTAGAGGCGGCAAACGAAGCTTTGCATCACCTTGCCAATGTAGATGGCTTAACTGAGTTAGCTAATCGTCGCCGCTTTGACGATTATCTCAATACTCAATGGATTAATCTCGCACAAGAGGGATTTCCTTTGTCAATGATTTTGTGTGATATCGACTTTTTTAAATTTTATAATGATAAATATGGCCATCCAGCAGGGGATGTATGTTTACAAAAGGTGGGTGCTGTCTTAAGCCTTAAGGCACAAAAACATCAGGATTTAGTAGCGCGTTATGGTGGCGAAGAATTTGCTGTGATTATGCCATACACTCCTGCATCTGGCGCACTTCACGTTGCCGCCGCAATTCGAGCGGGAATCAAAGATTTGCAAATTGTTCATCACGGTTCTGCGGTGAGTCAGCACGTCACTCTCAGTATGGGCGTGGCAACTGTTGTCCCGACTTGGGAATCTTCACCTTCAGAGTTGATCGTGCTGGCAGATAAAGCACTCTATCAAGCAAAGGCCAGGGGACGCGATCGCTTTGTCTCAAGTTCTTAATTGTCATTTGTCATTGGTCATTTGTCATTAAGTGTTGCTAGTTTTTTTTACCAATGCCCCATGCCCAATGCCCCAATACCTAAGAAGGATAAACTGGCAGTGTGAAGTGAAACCATGCTCCATTATTGGGCGCAGAGTCTACCCAAATTTGGCCATAGTGTGCTAGAACAATGCGTTGGCATAGACAAAGACCAATGCCGTAACCTTCTGTACCTTCATCCCGTTGCAGGCGGAAGTGGTTTTCAAAGATGCGATCGCGATTCTCCACAGGAATACCAGGCCCAGTATCGCCAATACTAAACTGAACTTTTTGGGTAGTGCGGTGCAATCCGGCGATGCTAATTTTGCCACCTTCTGGGGTGTATTTGATGGCATTATCCAACAGATTCACCAGCACTTGCCGGATGCGTTCTGGGTCAGCATATACATAAGGTAAGTCATTGGGAATATCTGTTTCGACCTCTTGGGACTTAGCGGTGTAGCGATCGCACAATTCTTCTAGTACATCTAAGCATAGTTTACCTAGTTGTATTTTTTGTGGTAAAATCGGAAACTCAGTATCTTTGCCTCGACCTACCTGCAAAAGGTCGGCAATCATCCGATCGATGATCTTAGTTTGATTACGGGCTTGTTTTAATAGATGGGCCGTTAAGGATGGTTTAAGGCGCTGAAATTGGCCTGTTTCTAAATTGTAGTTAGATTGGAGAGTTTCGATGGCGATCGCGGCGGCAGTTAGGGGATTGCGGAGATCGTGTGCCAGCATCGAAATCACCCGATCTTTAAACTGTAGCTGCTCTTGGAGGTTATCTTTTTCCTGTTTTAAGCGAAAAATTTCGTCTGAGAGTCGGATCAGTTCGGCAGAAACAGCAACTGAACGGATAGTGGATTTGGGTAATGTCACTCTAGGATTATCGTCTATCCGTTCTTGTAAGTCTTCCTGTAATTTCAAATAGGCGTCTACAGCGGCTTGCCAGCGAGGCCACCAGTTTTTCAATTGGGCTATGATATTACTTCCAGCCAAAACCTGCCGTGGTTCCGGGTGAATTTTAATTAAAGCTGGCGTTGCTACCAATTTAAAGTGTTCTGCTAAGTAAGGTTGTTGACCAACATCAATAGTTTGAAGTTCAAAACTATACTCAACCTGCAACTCTTTTAAGTAAGCACGTATTCGCTGCACCTGTTGACGGGACTTGGGACGTCCATCGACAAACAGTAACAGCTGGAGTGGAGCCTCAGAATAAATAGGCTGATCCTGGGAAACTTGCATGTAATCGTGTTTCAGCACTGGTAACAACCCGGTGACGCTTTACAGAAAGTAAAAAGGACTGACGGTTGTCGATGGTCGTTGTTTTTTCTTCTTAATATCTATTTTAGATTTTCATACTCCTATCCGATCTGCGTTTTTGACATCAAACGTGTCTTTTTCTGCCTTTTGCTCCCTTTTGGTGAACTTCATCTCCAATAAACACTCAAGCCTCTTGAATATAAGTCTTAATTTGCCCTTATACCAATTTAATGTGAAGTTACACATATCTAGATCCCCCTAAATCCCCCGATAAATTGGGGGACTTTGATATGTTTTTCTGGTTCCCCCCTTTATAAGGGGAGCCAGCGCGGTCTTGGGGGTTTCCCCCATGAGCGACTGGCGTGGGCTAGGGGGGAACGAATTCTATGCAGCTTTATAAAAAATTGGTATTAGTCATTGAAACTTCTCCAAACTTGTCGTAATTCTTCTCAATAAATCCTCTTCTCCTAATTCTATATTCGGACTTACACTTAAATAGTGTCCGTAACTGGTTGTTAAAAACTATATTGGCACGCAAAATAGAAGTTGACAAGAGAGTAAAAGTACAAAGTATACGGACATTTTTGATGAGTCGAAAAGGTCAATCTATTACACTGTCGATATCAGAACGTGATAAAGCCGAGCTAGAAGCGATCGCTCGTGAATTCGGTATGATGTGGGGCGATCGCCCGAATATCTCTAAGCTGATAGAAGCGATCGCTCAACGTAAGTTACTCATCGGTAACAATAATGATTGGAAAGAATCACGCATCTGTGCATTACATCGGTGTATCACTGCTTTGACAGATATCGGACAAATTGAACAAGCCAAAATTATTGCAAACTTGCTTCTCGAACGCAGTGAATTATCTATACCGCTAAGAAACGAAATCGAACGTTTCTTAGAGAATCTTCCCCCAGCTTGGCGCTTACAAATAGATAACTACATCCAGCGAAACCAACCATTTCAGCTTTCCTATCAAGATGCAGCAGGGCGATTATTAAACTTTACAGTTCGCCATGCCAAAGTTACACCCCACGAAAAGCGGCAATATCTCGATTGCTGGTGTGAAGAAACAGAAGGGAACTTCGATATCCCAGAATTAACTCATAACTGGAGTTTACGTCTAGACAGAATTACGGATGCTGCTGTGACTTCAATTTCTGGTGAGTGGCGTACTAACTTAGATGAAATAAAAGTAGAAATGCATTTATTCGCAGGTTTGGCGTTTGCTTATCAAGCTAAACCAGAAGACGAAATTAATGAATGGCTACCAGATAAACCGCGAGTCCGCCAAGTGATCAGGCGAGTATCTAGTACATTTTGGTTTATGCGCGAAGTCATGCAGTACGCGCCAGATTGTGTAGTGATATTACCAGAAAATGTGCGCGATCGCCTTAAACAAAAACTCCTCACTCTATGCCAGTTATACGATATCGAAACCAAAAGTTAAGTCTTGTGGGATAGGCATCTTGCCTGCCTGGTTGTTGAGCGTAGTCGAAACACTGCCTCCAGCCTTTTTTTGTAAAAATTCTTTCTGTTGAATAACCCATTGGGGCGGATTCTAGCAGTTGTAGCAGGAGTGAGCGGTTTCCTTTTGGGAGCAGTGACGATGCTATTATTACGTCGCAGGACTAAGCCGCGAACCGAAAGGATGTAGCAAATAAAGTGGGAACAAGTACCTATCAACCCAGTAAAAATATTAGCTTTCATCGCCGTCTCAAAGCAACCCTAGTAGTTTTATTAGTCTGGGGTGGCGTGAGTTTGCTGCACTGGCTACCAAAAACACAATGGTTGATGCTGGGATTAACAGCAATCCTGACTGTGCAAACGTTACGGATGCTGTTAGCCAAACCAGCGGCGGTGATGGATAGTGAAATTTATTTACCGTCAGTCTCGATTTTAGTTCCGGCTAAAAATGAAAGTCCAGTCTTGGCTAATCTAGTTTACTGCTTATGCCAACTTAATTATCCCAGCGATTCCCTAGACATTTGGGTTGTTGATGACAGTAGTACCGATGAAACGCCCCAGGTTTTGAAAGAATTACAAACTCAATTTCCAGCTTTACAAGTTCATCGACGGGAATCAAAAGGTGGTAAATCAGGCGCATTGAATGCGGTGTTTCCCTTTACTCAAGGGGAGATTATCCTAGTCTGTGATGCGGATGCTCAGTTAAAAGCCAATTTTCTCCAGCAAACAATACCTCTGTTCCATCAGCAAGGTATCGGTGCAGTGCAAGTGCGAAAAGCGATTTCTAATGCTAATACCAATTTCTTAACTTGTTGTCAGCAGATGGAAATGAACTGTGATAGCTTTCTACAAACCCATCGCATTGCTGTTGATGGAATGTCTGAACTGCGCGGTAATGGAATGTTAGTTCGTCGGGAATTGTTAGAAAAGTGTCAAGGTTGGAATGAGAACACTGTCACCGATGATTTGGATCTTTGTTTCAAACTCTATTTAGCAGGTACGGAAATTGAGTTTGTTACAGTTCCATCAATTCAGGAAGAAGGTGTAACTACTTGGGAAAAACTTTGGAATCAACGCTGTCGTTGGGCTGAAGGTGGCTATCAGCGTTATCTAGATTATTTTCCGCAAATTCTGACTTTAGGTTGGGCAAAAGAAATTGATTTAATATTATTTTTTATATTGCAATTTCTTCTACCAATTGGACTAATACCCGACTTACTTTGGACAATTTTTTATAGCCATCATCCAGTTCTGTTTCCCCTCCAGACACTACTTGGCATCATTCTGACAATTGCCTTTATTGCTGGACTTTACCAATTTCAAAATTTACGAGGATGGTCTTTGGTTTGGGCAACAATTCAAGGGTCATTATACATGATGCATTGGATTCCTGTGATGATTGTGGCCACTTCAAAGATGTGTGTGCAGCACGAGCGATCGCTCTGGGTAAAAACTGAACATCGGGGAGGAGTTCATTGAAGGAAAATTATTTAGTAAAAAAAGGTTAAAGGGAAAAAATTTTGAGTTTATTTACCCTTTTCCCCGACAAATGCCAAGAAGTCTAATCAAAATGTCACAGCTTCTAGACATAACCAAGGGTGGTTAATTCGTAGAAGCTGTGATTAAACTTGGCGTTTTTTTGATGAGATGAGATATTAGCTAATTTAATCCATCAGATGCTGCTGTACTTTGGAAACAAGTTCATTTGTCCAGTAGTTGGCGAGTTCGGCATTGGCTGCTTCCACCATTACTCTAATGACTGGTTCTGTGCCAGAGGCGCGAACCAAAATTCTGCCGGAATCGCCCATTGCAGCTTCAGCAAGAGCGATCGCTTGTTGCACAGGTTGGCAATCTTGCCATCCCAAACGGCGATCGCGATCGACAACGCGCACGTTCCGTAATAATTGTGGATAGGTTTGGAAGCTTCGATCTACTAATTCGCTCAAGGGAACACCCGCCTCTCTCACCAAAGATGCTATGTGTAATGCGGTTAACAAGCCATCCCCAGTCACAGCATAGTGACGGCAAAGAATATGCCCTGATTGTTCGCCACCTAGCATTCCCCCAGTGCGCTGCATTTCGGCTTGCACGTATTGGTCGCCAACTGCGGTACGAATTAAGTTACCACCAATTTGCTGCCAAGCTTTCTCAAAGCCTAAGTTGGCCATGACTGTAGATACAATCAAGTTGTCTGGCAATTGTTGGTTTTGTTGTAAGTGTCGTCCCCACAGGTAGAGAATGTAATCGCCGTTAACTTGCCTGCCTGTATTGTCTACTGCTAAGACGCGATCGGCATCGCCATCGAAGCCAAAGCCGATATCGGCGTTGTGTTCTTGTACCGTTGCTGCCAGAATGTCTAGGTGCGTGGAACCACAGTTAACATTAATGCGATCGCCATCTGCTTCGTTATGCAAGCAGATTACCTCCGCTCCCATTTGGGTAAATACTGATGGTGCTAACCCAACTGCGGCTCCCCACGCCAAGTCTAAAACAATCTTCATTCCCTGAAGATTTAAGGCACCATTCAAGGGTTTTTTCAACGCCGAGCTATAATCTTCCACTAACTCGAAACGTGAGTAATGCCGTCCGCAATTACTGACTCTCGCGATCGGTGATATCTTGCCACGCAGTCCCGCTTCAATTTCTGTCTGCAAGATTTGCGGTAACTTCCCACCATTGCCAGCAAAAACCTTAATTCCATTGTCTTCAGGAGGATTGTGGCTAGCAGAAATCATCACTCCGCCAATGGCATCACTGATACTGGTGAGATAGGCAACGCAAGGAGTGGGACATAATCCCAAATACCAAACCTCTAACCCCGCTGCTGTTAACCCTGCACTCAAAGCCATTGCCAGCATATCGCTGGAGTTTCTAGAATCCTGTCCGAGAATGACTGGCCCTACTTGAGTAGCATGGTTACGTAAAACAATCCCCGTCCAAAAACCAACTTGCAATGCTAGAGGCGCATTCAGTAATTCTCCGACTCGCCCGCGAATCCCATCTGTGCCAAATAAGGGATTTGCTGGTAATGGGATTAAATTCAGTCCAAAACTGCTCTCAATCCCTTTGCCCAATCCCTCAACTTCAGAAGTAGAACCTCCAGAAATGCCCGATGTCCGAGTTATAGATGAAACCATATTTTTAAACACTCCACACAATCACACTGAAAAATAAATAGCACTTAAGACTTTATTCAGCAATTTTGACATGCTTTTTCTCTTTATAAATTCATTTTAGATCGAGCCACCTTTACGTAATAATACTGAATTCTTCTTTCTAAGATTGTAAATCTTTGATAAAGTCAGTATTGGTTTTTACTTTATTAGTAAAGTCTCCACATCTTAGCTGATTATTCCTTTTCTGCCGACAAATTTCGTTTTGATTTTTATCTGTATTAGTTCACACTCGATCATGCTATCACCAAGTTAGTATGTAATAAATGTTACTTTTGTTAAATTGCAAAATTTTTCACCCAAGCTGAGAATGAAAAAGATTTAGCTAATACAACAAAAAATCAAAATCCTCAAATCTAAAATTCTGTTCTCTTAGCCTTATCGCTGTGTAAAAAACTACAAAATCATCGCAGCTTAAAAAATTTTAATATAAATTCTCATCAAATAGTTTTAAGGTAACGTTTTAATGGCTTTTTTAGCCGTTAGTGAATTAAAACTCCGGCAGTTAACTTTTTAAAGTTGAGAAATTTAGCATGAGCAGCAATTTAGCAACCAAATTACGTGTAGGCACTAAGAAAGCCCACACAATGGCAGAAAATGTTGGTTTTGTCAAGTGCTTTTTAAAAGGAGTAGTGGAAAAAAACTCTTACCGGAAACTTGTTGCTAACTTCTACTTCGTCTACTCAGCGATGGAAGAGGAAATAGAAAAGCACCGCCAGCACCCAATAGTTTCTAAAATTAACTTTCCTCAGCTAAACCGCAAGCATAGCTTAGAGCAAGACCTGAGTTATTATTTTGGTGCAAACTGGAGAGAGCAAATCAAACTATCTCCCGCAGGTGAAGCTTATGTACAGCGCATCCGAGAAATATCTGCTACAGAACCGGAATTGTTAATCGCTCATTCATACACTCGTTACATAGGTGACTTATCCGGGGGACAAATTCTCAAAAATATTGCTGTAACAGCGATGAATTTGTCTGATGGACAAGGAACAGCCTTTTATGAGTTTCCAGAAATTCCTGATGAGAAGGCATTCAAAACCAAATATCGGCAAACTTTGGATGAATTACCCCTTGACGAGGCGGCAACCGATCGCATCGTTGATGAAGCTAACGCCGCCTTTGGCACGAACATGAAGCTATTCCAGGAATTGGAAGGTAATTTGATCAAGTCGATCGGTGTGATGCTGTATAATAGTCTTACACGGCGTCGTACACGTGGTAGTACTGAGCTCGTCACAGCTGAGTAATCGTGTTGAGATTGCGGAGTCTGGTGTGTGGAGTCATAAGTCTAGATGGCCTAATGAAAGGTAATTCATAGGTGTTTCTGGCGAAAGAGCGATCGACGCTCAAAATATTTAGGGGCAATAGCCTTGTGACTGCTTTTGAGATGTGAAAGTAAGCATGGGGAGATTGCCCCTCAGTTTTGATTGGATTGGGAATTGGGAAGATAAGTATCTGGATTCAAAATCCCAACCAAATTGCTGTAAGTATATCGAGTCACGACATCGAAAAAATTGTCGCGATCGAGTCCAATTAATTAAAAACTACGGTAATACGATAGAGTTGTGGTATATTACCACCATCAGAAAATTGTCTACTTGTAAACTCCGAATAGTTTCCAGCCGCTCTCAAGCTTTCGATTTTGACTAAAATTTTGCCCGATCGAGTTTTAGCTGATTTGTTAACGATGACAAATTAGGCTTTGTTACATCACTTGCAAAGTGAGAAAAATAACCAAGCAGTTTCAATACAAACGCACAATTATGGTAGATATTAAGTTCGCATACTGGATTCCCAACGTTAGCGGGGGGTTAGTTGTGAGTAAAATTCCCCAACGCACAGATTGGACTTATGAATACAATACTCAACTAGCTCAGACGGCTGAAGAAGTTGGATTTGAATATGCTCTAGCACAAGCCAGATTTATCGCTAGCTATGGCGCTGAGTACCAATTAGAGGCATTAACAACTGTGTCGGCTCTAGCTCCTGTCACCAAGAAATTGAAATTGATTGCAGCAGTTCACCCTGGATTGTGGCATCCGGGAGTAGTTGCCAAAATGGGTGCAAGTATTGATTTTCTCTCTAACGGCCGATTTGCTCTGAATGTAGTTAGTGGGTGGTTCAAAGATGAATTCACTATATATGGTGAACATTGGTTAGACCATGACGAACGCTATCGTCGTTCAGAAGAATTTATCCGCGTTCTCAAGGGTTTGTGGACTGAGGATGAGTTTCACTTTAAAGGCGACTTTTACCGCATTAACGGCGGTTGGGTGAAGCCTAGACCAATTAATCAGAATCCTCACCCAGAGATATTCCAAGGTGGTAACTCCAAAGCAGCCAGACGGATGGCTGGCCGCGTCTCTGATTGGTATTTCATGAATGGCAATACCATAGAAGGCGTGAAAGAGCAGATTGCAGAGGTGTCTGAATTAGCGAGTCTTGAAGGACGCACAATTAAGTTTGGTTTGAATTCCTTTATCATCGTGCGAGATACGGAAGCAGAAGCGCATGAAGTATTGCGCGATATTATTGCCCAAGCTGATGTGGAAGCGGTGAAAGGATTTGGCGAAGCGGTGAAACAGGCGGGAGCTTCAACTCGTGAACGTCAGGGAATGTGGGCAAATTCCAATTTTGAAGACTTGGTGCAGTATAACGATGGTTTCCGATCGGGCTTAATTGGCACGGCTGAACAAGTAGCTGAAAAGATTCGCCAGTTCCATGAAGCGGGAGTCGATCTAATTCTTGGTGGCTTCTTACACTACACAGACGATCTTCCAGCATTTGGTAAGACAGTAATACCAATTGTGCGCGAACTTAAATCTAATCCTCGGACAGCTGATGAGTTGGTTGGAGTGTAGATTAACAGCAACATACTTTGTCGGAGCGGGTTTTGTGGATTGAAGCTGTTGTAGATAACAGCTATATCTGAACGGCACTAAGAAAAATCCAAAGGCTGTCTCATAGTAGTGGCGATTATGAGTCACTCAATCACAATCAAGGAGTTTTACTATGACATCAGTAATTAATGCTGACCAGAAGGCGCATATTATTCAAGATGACAAAGAAGCGATCGCGATCGCTCACGAATTAGCAGCTGAGTTTGCCAAGGGAGACTCAGAACGCGACCAAAATCGGCGTTTACCTGCTGAGGAAGTAGAAAAGTTCTCCCAGAGCGGATTGTGGGGAATTACAGTCCCGAAAGAGTATGGCGGTGCTTTTGTATCGAATGCCACCCTTGCAGAAGTAGTTAAAATCATCTCCGAAGCTGACTCTAGCCTCGGTCAAATTCCCCAAAACCACCTCTACATGGTGGAAGCAGTCCGGTTAGATGGTACAGATGAGCAAAAGAAGTTCTTCTTTGATTTGGTTCTCCAAGGTAAACGCTTCGGTAACGCCTTCTCGGAAATTGGCACTAAGTCTGTGACTGATGTCCAAACAAAATTAACACCAGATAACTCTGACTTCGTACTCAACGGACGTAAATACTACTCTGCTGGGGCACTATTAGCACATTGGGTTCCCGTGATTGCCAGTAATCCAGATGGTAAGACAGTGGTGGCATTTGTCGAAAGAGATGCCGAAGGATTAACCCTACTCGATGATTGGACAAGCTTCGGACAGCGTACCACTGCTAGCGGCACTACCATTATTGAAAATGTGAAAGTTAAGGCAGAACACGTGATTCCGCACTACTTGGCTTTTGAAAGGGCAACACCAATGGGTGCGATCGCCCAAATCATCCAAGCCGCCGTAGACGTGGGAATTGCTAAAGCCGCAGTCCGTGACACTATCTACTTTGTCCGCAACCATACTCGCCCTTGGGTTGACAGCAATTTAGAAAAAGGCTACGAAGACCCCCTGACGCTCTATAACTTAGGCAATGTCCAAATTCAAGTTCACGCTGCTGAAGCATTGCTGCGACGTGCAGGTGAGTTTATCGACATCGCCAATGAGTCAGGCTTAGAAGAACCCAAGGTAGTTGAAGCATCAATTGCAGTTGCCGAAGCCAAAGCCTTAGCCACCGAAGCATCACTACTAGCTACTAACAAATTGTTTGAACTAGCAGGTACTAAGTCCACATTAGAAGAATTTAACTACAATCGCCACTGGCGAAATGCTCGCGCTCACACACTCCACGATCCCGTGCGTTGGAAATACTACGCTGTTGGCAACTACTTCCTCAATGGCGTCTATCCCCCGCGCCATCCTTGGTTGTAATTGCAGCATTTTCTACTGGGGTGAAGCTTTCAGAATTAACATTTACCAGAATGCTTTACCCCTGATAAGAGACTTCCAAATAAAAAAATATCCCATCGCTTTGACGGCAGGGAGCAGGGAGCAGGGGGAGAAAAAATCATTTTGACTCAGTGAAATTGGATAATTTATTTCTTGGAGTCCCTAAATTTATTGATTTGTCATCCCGTTCAATCAAACTCCGCCAAATATTAGCGGGTTCTTCATAATTTTTCACTTATTCGGCAGATGTTGCTTTTTGTTCCAACTCCTCTACCGTTTGTGCCACACTGATTTCAGGAATTAAAGCCAAACCTAAACTCAACAATAACGGGAATATTTTCAGGTTTACCATAGACTTTCAGCTTAAAATAACTAAGTCAATCTTCAAACCAAGCTTAATCTCAGTATTTAAGTTTGTAACCCGTAAAACTTCTCATACTGGGTAAATCAGGCAAAAATATGGCTACGAAAATTCCTGTCACAGTAATCACAGGCTTCTTGGGTAGTGGAAAAACCAGCCTAATTCGCCACCTGCTACAAAACAACGAAGGACGGCGTATTGCCGTTTTAGTCAATGAATTTGGCGAACTCGGTATTGATGGCGAATTGTTAAAATCTTGTCAAATTTGCCCCGAAGATGGTGACGGTGACACTAATATCTTTGAATTAACCAACGGCTGCTTATGCTGCACCGTGCAGGAAGAGTTTTACCCGACGATGCAAGAGTTAATCAAGCGGCGAGATAGCATTGACTGCATTTTGATTGAAACCTCTGGTTTAGCTTTACCAAAACCGCTGGTGAAGGCTTTTCGTTGGCAAGAAATTCGCAACGCCGCCACTGTGGATGCAGTGATTACCGTGGTAGATTGTGCGGCGGTTGCAGCCGGGACATTTGCTAGCGATCCAGATGCGATCGCAGCCCAGCGACAAGCAGATGATAATCTAGAACACGAAACACCCTTGCAAGAATTGTTTGAAGACCAACTTGCTTGTGCAGACTTGGTGGTGTTAAATAAAATTGACTTGGTAGATGCCGAGACAAAAGCCAAAGTTGAGGAATTGATTAAGCAAGAGTTGCCCAGAGTGGTGAAAATTGTCGAGAGCGATCGTTCTCAACTCGATGCATCTATATTATTAGGATTCCAAGCCGCAGTCGAAGACAATTTAGATTCTCGTCCTAGTCATCATGATGCTGAAGAAGACCACAATCACGATGAAGAAATTACTTCAGCTAATTTAATTTTGGATCGTACCTTTGACCCCGAAAAGTTGCAACAGCAGTTGCAAACATTGGTACAACAACAAGAAATTTATCGGATTAAAGGCTTTGTTGCAGTGCCTAATAAATCCATGCGCTTAGTAATGCAAGGTGTGGGAACCCGATTTGATAAATTTTACGATCGCCCCTGGAAACCAGAAGAAGCTAGACAGACGCGCTTAGTTTTCATCGGACGTGATTTGAATTCTTCAGAAATCGAATCACAACTTGTAGCTTTATAATTACACCCAGATCCCCGACTTCTTAAAGAAGTCGGGGATCTTTCTCCTGAGAGTTACTATTTATGAATAATTAGTTAATTCAAAACAAAAATTCTTCACTTTGCAAAAACATGACAATATCTCAACTATTTAACGTTGCTAATGTTTTCGTCTTGCCATTTTGGGCGTTGATGATTTTATTGCCGAACTGGAAAGTCACACGATGGGTAATGTCATCATATCTCCCCTTTGTGCTGTTAGCAGGAACATATTTATATTTGTTTATTAACAGCATTACTCCAGAAAATGCTCAAGCTTTATCGAATCCACAATTAGCTGATATTGCACGGTTTTTTGCAGATGAAACAGCTGCGGCAACAGGTTGGATTCATTTTTTAGTGATGGATTTATTCGTCGGTCGCTGGATTTATTGGGAAGGACAGAAAACAGGTGTTTGGACAATTCACTCTCTGGCTTTATCTTTGTTCGCTGGGCCGTTGGGATTACTATCTCACATTTTAACTGACTGGATTACTAAGAGATTTTTCCCAAAGTTTCAGCAGAATGAAAAGGCGACATTAGCAGAAAAAGAAGTACCATCAACTGGCACATAGCAATAAGGGCACACATCTGTGCGCCCCTACTAATAATAATTGCTAATAGTTTACTTCTATTACCAATTATCTCATTTTAAAATCATTAACCGTTGTCGTGTCTATAGTTCGCATCTAACCAACAGCGTGGTAGAACTTCACCAGAAGGAAAAACAAGATTTTCTTTTTTGAAGGTATCAGGTGGCTGTTCTTCTTCACCTTCTTGTTCTCTTGCGTGCACGACATCATTATTCGGGTCAAGTAGTTCTTGAATTTCCAGAATTTTTACCAATTCGCCAGAATCTTTGATTTGTAAAAGCATAGAAATTGCCTCAATAAGTTTCCATGAAAGTTAAGAGCAAGTTTAAGATAAACTCATTCTCGTCTCAACCAATTTAGAAGGTCGAGATTCCTTAATTGTTAAAGGAAATTTTTACCAGATATGCATAAATAAATTACGCAAAATTTATCTATGTGTCTCTGTGGTTTTATCTTTATAAAATTGGCGCAACAAATTAATCCTCAATTCAGCATTTCAAATCAAATTAGGGAATACTGACCGAGAAAATTATCTAATTCAAATAATCTTAGTTGTAGATATTAGATTTCGCGTTGATATTTTTCTAAAATATCAACTAATGTTACTTGGCATTGCAGTGGCAGTAAATCACTTAAAGGAAGTTCGCTTCTTCCGCCGCCAATTTTTACTGTAATTGATTTCAAGACTTTTAAAACTTGATCTTCACTTACATTGTTGGAAGTAATTAAGGGATACAACTGTTCCGCAACAAGGGTGTGCAGTTTGGCATTAGATAAATAAAGATGCCATTTGGCAATGTCTATGTAGACATTTTCACCAATTTCAGCTGCTAGGGCTTCCAGTAGTTCTGTGGTGTTAGTCTTTGCCATAAAAATAACCCTACGTTAAGAAAAAGTGCGAAATCTCAAGCTTTTTACATTATCGCTCAATTAATAGGCTGATTCTACTACCACAGGTTACAATCGCCCCAGCATCAGTAATCCGTCTTCAGGTGGATTTAGGTGGAGTTTCGCTGTAATTAGCGATCGCACTAATATAAATCAGATGCACTAATACTATTCCTGTCCAACTGGCAGTAAACAACGGCAGCCAGTCCCAGGTAGTGTTTTTCAAAATATGAAAAAACCATAAGCCAGAATTGATCGTAGCTGCGATCGCTACATGCATGGCAAAATTCATCCGGTCATCAATCTTGCGGTAATCAGGGTCTTTGCGATCGGGTTTGCGAGGCCAACGAGGAGGCATAAATATTTGTTACAGATTTAAATACACCCTACTCATTCTAAGGTTTTTAGTGCAGTCGTTGCTATTAGACTTCTAAAAGCAGTCATAATTGAATTGCAAGTCAAGCACAGCTAGCTGGGTTAAATCCGATGACTATCTTTGGGCAAATAGACTCCGATCTGCTTTATCCCGATAGCGACGGCAAACCAATGGCAGACAATACAGAACAGTATCGTTGGATTGTCTTAATTAAAGAGAATTTGGAGATTCTGTTTGCTAATAATGACAATATTTTAATGCCCAACAGCTTATTACTCTGTCGGCGAATAATCTCCTGATTTTCCGCCACTCTTACTGATTAAACGAATTGATTCAATTTGAATCGACTTTTCTAAAGCTTTGGCCATATCGTATAAAGTCAAAGCAGCGACAGAAACGGCAGTTAAGGCTTCCATTTCTACACCGGTTTCAGCTTTGGTTTTGACTGTGGCTTGAATTTGATAACCCGGTAGTTGGGAATCGGGTATGATTTCGACTGCGATTTTTTGCAAAGGCAACGGATGACACAGAGGAATTAAAGTGGCTGTTTGCTTGGCTGCCATGATCCCAGCCAATCTTGCAGTTGCCAACACATCCCCTTTTGGCACATTTCCGGCTTGAATGGCAGCGAAGGTGGCTGGCAGCATTCGCACATTGGCAGCGGCTACTGCTTGGCGAATGGTGGGTGCTTTATCAGACACATCAACCATCTGTGCCTGTCCTTGGGGATCTAGATGGGATAAGGAAGCAAAGTTAGCTGGAAAATTATCTTGCGCCATTTGGTTAAAACGTGTTAATATAGATTGTCGGTGAGGGCGTGTAGCTCAGTGGACTAGAGCACGTGGCTACGGACCACGGTGTCGGGGGTTCGAATCCCTCCTCGCCCGTTTTAAAAAGTTAAGAGTTGAAAGTTAGGAGTGATGAGTTAAATTTCATCACTTCTAACTTTTAGGTTTTTCAAGGCGTAGGCATCTGGAGCTAGACCTAGTGCAAAGCGCAGTGAGTTGGATAAGTTTTTGCTCGAACGGGTAAGGAAAAGGATGAGTGCTAGAGAAGTCATCGCAGCACCGCAGCCAAACATATCGCGGTAGCCTACAAGTTCTGCGATGATACCTAAAAGAGGAGCAGCGATCGCAATTCCCAAATCAAGTCCAGCTATACATATAGCAAAAATTTTCCCCCGTTCTTGCGGCAGTGAACGGTCTGCCATCATCGTAATCATCATCGAGATCAGTGTACCACCACCAGCGCCTTCAGCGATCGCAGCTAGTAAGAATACGATCGCGCTGTTAGCTTGCCACAGCAGTATTAACGCCAAAACGTAGCAAAAAATCCCAAAGGTAATAAACAAACCCCGCCCGAAGCGATCGCTTGCTTTACCAGCAAATATCCTGATACTAAAACTAGAAATTGCCGCAGCTGTAAAAAACAGTCCGCCATTGAAATCCACTGAAGTGGATTTGAGGAACAACGACACAAAGGTATGTACAGCACCGACCGACAAACCAACCAGCAACATAACTATAGTTGGAATTCTCACCCGTGGGCTGGCCAAAATTTGCCAAAATTTGCGTAGGCGTAGCCCGTCGTAGACATCTTCTCCCTCTGTCTGCTCCTGCGTTTGCACTGGCGGATTCGTCACTTGTAAAATCTCCAAGAGGGCGACAAAACCCAATTCGGCGGATAACAGAAATAATATTCCGTAACCACTTGTAGCTTCTAAATACCCACCCAAGGCAGGGCCAATTGCTAAACCAAGGGGAGTTGCTAGGGTCATATACCCAATGATTTCACCACGAGTCTCGGCGGGCGCTAAATCTGCAACTAAGGCACTGTAGCCAGTGGTAAAAGCAGCAATACTAATGCCGTGAAAAATCCGCACCAGGATCAACAGCCCAATAGATCGGGTTGACAAGTAACCAAAGGGTGCGATCGCCGCTACGATCGTACCAATCAACAAGACAATTTTGCGACCGCGTTCATCGGCTAATCGTCCTAGCATCGGGCGAGATAGCAATAACCCAATGGCAAAACTGCCCATGACAATCCCAATTTCTTGCTTGCTTGCGCCCACATCATCGATGTAAAGCGGTAGAGTTGGTAAGAGCGAAGACAGGCTCGACCAGAATAATAAACCTGCCGTAAATAAAATCAGCAGGTTGCGCCGCAGTTCGGCATTAAATGTATTAAATACTTTCAAGGTAGATGCAATTTGACTAGTTTTTTGTCATTTGTCATTTGTCATTTGTCATTTGTCGTTTGTCATTTGTCATTTGTCATTTGTCATTTGTCTAGAGTCAACCAATATTTACTGTTAATTATTTGCTAATGACCAATGACTAATACTTCTCTGCGAGACGCTACGCGAACGACTTCGCTCAGTACAAGTGCCCAATGCCCAATGCCCAATGACCAATGCCCAATGACCAATGACCAATGACCACTATTGTTACCTTACTTAACATTTTTTGCTACCACCTCTCGCACGCGATAGATAGGCCGTCCTTGGGATTCGTGGTATGTACGCATGAGTAATTCTGCTAAAAGTCCGAAGCAAAACAACTGCACTCCTGTTAGTAACAACAGAACTGCTAAAATCAACAAAGGGCGATTGCCAATCATCTCACCTAAAGCTAATTTGACGAAAGTCAAGTAAATTCCGATCGCAGTGCCCGAAAACATTGAAATCAAGCCCAACAGCCCAAAAACGTGCATCGGACGGGTGAGGAATTTTTTCATAAACAGAATGGTTAACAAATCCATCAATACCCGGAATGTCCGCCAAATTCCATATTTACTACGACCAAAGCGGCGGGCGTGATGACGTACAGGTATTTCGGTAATTCTAGCTCCTTCGATGTACGCCAAAGCGGGTAAAAATCGGTGTAATTCTCCGTAGAGGTTCATATCTGCCAACAGTTCTGCACGATAGGCTTTCAGCGAACAACCATAGTCATGAATATTCACGCTAGTGGTGCGACGAATTAGCCAATTGGCAATTTTGGAAGGAAGTAACCGATTTACAGCCCCATCTTGGCGTTTTTGTCGCCAACCACTCACCAAATCGTAACCCTCATCCAGCTTTGCCAATAACATCGGGATATCAGCGGGATCGTTCTGGAGATCGGCATCTAAAGTAACGATCGCTTTACCAACTGCATAATAAAATCCAGCAGCCATCGCCGCAGTTTGTCCGTAATTGCGACGCAAAATCACCGCTTTTAAATCAGTGCGGATTTGCGCCTGTTCTTTGAGAAAATCCCCAGAACCATCTGTAGAACCATCATCTACACAAATGATTTCATAATTTACCTGACTAGAAGATAAAGTAGAGGCGATCGCTTCTAGTAAAAGCGGCAAACTCTCCACCTCGTCATGTATTGGTACTACCACCGAAACATCTGGGACAATTGCTGAAATCGCCCCATTTTCCCCCATTACCCCTTGCTCGATCAACCCACTCCTCATAAGCCTCAGCGCCCTCAGCGTCTCTGTGGTTCGTAACTCTTAAAAACTCTACCAGCACCTCGCAGCTGCTGATAGTACGACTGACTAACCGCATCTCCCTGTTCCGAGAGAATATCAATTCCGATCCCATTCCGTCCCTGTTCTTTCCCAGAACTATGGATATAATAACCATCCGCCAAATAAAGCCCGACATGGGTGGCTTTTTGACTAGTTCCAAAAAATACCAGATCCCCGGCTGCTAATTCTGCAATCCTAACTGGTTGAGTGAATCCTTCCTGTTGATAGGCATCTCTAGGTAGCCAAATACCCACCGAAGCAAACGCCGTTTGCATCAACCCAGAACAGTCATAATTTGGCCCAACCGTACCACCCCAAAGGTAATAATTTGATTGTTGCATCGCTTTTTGGGTAAAGGCGATAATCTCTGCTAGGAGTTTTTTAATCTCCGATTCAGAAAATGTTGCAGCCTGATAAGGTACAGTAGCAGATTGTAATGAATCAAAATCTGAAACAGATACCCATCCCGGATAGTCATCTTCACATAAATACACCTCAACCGCCGAATTTTGATGATTTGATGTTAGCCACAAATGTCTCCCCGATGCAGCTTGAGTTGCTAAACGCGTACATTCAGGAGAATCATATAAATTCAGATCAGCTAAACACTGATACTCCCCTGATTTTGGATTTTGGATTTCGGATTTTAGATTAAAGGACATTATCAGAGAATGATTTTTTTTAATAAAGACGAACAACTAGAGAATCTTGGTAATGGCATTTTAGATGCAACTTGGGCAGCATTTCCAACCTTAGCGCGTAACCAAATTGCCTTGACTTGGGTTGTTTACGATCCACCAGTGCGAGTAAATACTGGTGGGGCGCTGACTCCTAACGCTTTTTGGGATCACCCAGTTCGTGGTTTCACTTATCGCGGTGTTGAGCGGATTTATCCTGCCAGTGTAGTCAAGCTATTTTATCTGGTAGCGGTAAATGAATGGCTAGAAAAAGGCATGAGTCAAACCTCCAAGGAGTTGGAGCGAGCTTTACAGGATATGATTGTCGATTCTAGTAACGATGCTACCAGCTTGGTTGTGGATATTTTGAGTGGTACCACATCAGGGCCAGAATTACCAATCGGCCCCTTTGAAACCTGGAAATATCAGCGTAATATTGTTAACCGCTATTACCAATCTTTGGCTTGGGAAGAAATGGAGACAATAAACGTCTGTCAAAAAACTTGGGGTGACGGCCCTTATGGGCGGGAACGGGCGTTTGTGGGAGAGTTACTGGACAATCGTAATATGTTGACCACAAATGCGATCGCTAGGTTACTGCATAGTATTGTAGGTGGAGTGGCGGTTTCAAGTGCGCGATCGCAATCAATGATGGGTTTACTGAAACGTCCTCTCAAAGATTTGTCCTCTGACGGCGAGGAAAATCAGGTGACAGGTTTCTTAGGCGGTGGATTGCCTGAAAATGCTCAAATTTGGTCAAAGGCAGGTTGGACAAGTCAAGTTCGCCATGATGCAGCGTATATTGAATTACCAGAACACCGCCCTTATCTTTTAGTGGTATTTACTGAAGGCAAAGCCCAAGCTAAGAGTCGGGATATTTTGCCTTTTGTTTCAGGGCGAGTTGCCGAAGCGATCGCTAGTCTATGAGCCAAAATTTTTAAACAAACAAACCCTCCTATAGGAGGGTTGTGCTTCAACGTTGTCTGCCTCAACCTGCTAGGCGAAGCTCGATGTCGTGACTGGCTAATGGGAGCGACCCTGAAGACACCGTAATACGCCATATACCAATGCAGTTTACTTTTAAAGGCAGAAATAACGGAACACACCATCGACGTACTAGAGCAGTCGTCTGTGATATCGATAAATCAGAATAGGAGATCAAAGCAGTATGACCTTCGGCATCTTGAACAGAATAGTCAATCCGAAGCATTGTGTTTATTGGGATAGTACCGGTTTCGACAATGCAGATCAGATTTAGTTGCAAATTGTATGGCAGCGACGGAACCTCATAGTATGCCCACCCACCGCCAAGTACAGAAAATAGACCTTGTACTTGAATCGCATTGGCAAGAAAAATGCTGGATATCTGGAGTCCATTTTCAAGATCATCCACGTCTGCTGGGCGGCCCCTATAGTTAGCTATGCCACCACCTCCACCACCACCACCGGGAGTTTGCCCTTCTCCACCGTGAACGTCGATTGGTTCGTGAAATCCCGCTGGAGTAACACCGACTATGTTAATTATTCCACCCTCGCCACCAGCGCCACCAAGATAACCACCTTCTCCACCTGCTTTCAGTTGTGCGCCGTGAAAGTCCATATAAACACTTGTCCGCAAGTGACTTTCCATCGTTTTTTGAAGTTCGGCGACCAGGGAATCAGACAATGCAGACACTTCGATTTCTGCTTTCCTTGCGTTTTCTTCGTGATCTGCCTTTATGCGTGTCAAGTATTCGACGGTGTATTTATGAAGGTTCTCCTTAGCGTCAATCACTTTGTGGTGGTTTTTACAAAGAAGAATTAGATTCTCAAAAGAATGTCTTTCTTCTGAGGTTTGTTGTGCGTTGTATCGAAGACCACCAGGATTCTGGGCACATATATGACACACATCGCCCAGTATTGTACTGAAATCTATGATGGCATTAGTGCAGCTTGGAAATGCACATCGGTTCATCGATAGTGCAAATAGTCTCCGAATCGTCGAATCTCTCGGTGTCTTTATTTCTGTCACCTTGCTCCCCGGCTTTGTTTTCCGCCTGTCCACGAATGATTAGCCTGTTGCTTTATATTGCAAAAAATTGCAAAGCAGATACCGAGAAAGTACCTAAAAAGTTTTTCTTGTTTGACTCTGACGGCTTAATTCATCTTATTCAACAACAAGTTTATTTAAATTGTCCTTACACTTTCATATTTTCGTCAGTAACTCATTGGGGATTCAACTTAAATTCGTCAAACTTCAATACTTCCGAATCAGGCTTGCGAGTATCAAAACGATAACTACTTATCGTACCTGCCCCCGTATCAAAAATACTGAAAACCGTAATCTCATTACTCGCAATATAAGGCATCGGCTTGTTATCTTCACCCAACAAGGGGGCAATTGTTGGCACTATCGGTTCTAACCCATTGGGATCGCCAAGCTTAACATAATCCTCTTGATATCCAATTGGCACTTCTCGCTTTCTGTCACCCCAAGCAGCGCCGTAACTATTACCCACATTAGATGTTTCCAAAAAGTGCATTCCATTGGGACTAACAAAGCGGTTCCATAAATGGGAATGTCCATAGAATACTAATTGCACATTAGCCGCATCTAATAAAGGAATAACATCACGAATAATATAATCTGCGTCTTTGGGATACTCGTAACGCACTGCTTTGATATTGCCACTATCCCGTTCAATTATTTGAACTGGTTCTGTATAAGCAGGAACTATATTATCACCCAAAGTATGAGGCGGATGATGGAACATCACAACTTTGTATTTTGCTTGTTGAAACTCAGGGCTGTTAAGTTCCGACTCTAGCCAATTATATTGCTTGCTGCCTTTAGCAATTGGCTCATAAATCACCTGTCCATAACCCCAATTTTCAGGATTATTTAAATCCTTTTCAGCTTCTCGATATCTACCCTTAAACTTTCCATCTAATTTGGGAGTCCGCCACATATTCGTAATGTAAAGTACTACCAAACGCGTATCACCAAAACTAACTGCATAATACCTTTTTCCACCCTCTTTACTTTTTGGTAAAGAGAAAATCTCTTCATAGGTATTAGTATTAAAAGAATTATCGATTAAAGATTTATCTGGGTAGATTCTTTGAGCAACGGCACGGGGAATTGTATCATCAAATTCATCATTTAAACTCCCTGCCCTAGCAAACCGCCCCATCACCTCATGATTGCCAATGCAAGTAAACATGGGTGCGTGTTGAATTATTTGTCCGCCAGTGTAGATTGTTTTAACACCATCATGCGTCATTTCATATTTAGCATGACCTTGCAAACCGGGAAACAACGCACCACCACCATTATCATCAAACCATTCTGAGGCGCGATCGCTAACATTGACCAAATCACCAGCAAACCACACGCCATCAACTCGCCCCACTGTTTCTACCACCTTTTGCAGATTTGCCGCTGTCATCGGTTTTAATTGATGATCTGAGGTCAGTAGAATTTTTAGTGGTGTATCTGATTTGGGAGTAGCTGCAAGGCTGAAAATATCACTGTCTACACTTTTGCCGTCTTCTTGCACACTTGTGACACGATAGTTAACCCGCACACCAGGAGTTAACCCAGTTACCTCAGCCTCATGTCGCCAAATGTCCCTTTGGACGGGTTTTTGATAAACTTGTCCGTCTTGGGTTTGGTTTGCAACTCTTGATTGTTGGTCTTCACGCGTGCGACTGAGTTTGGTAGTACTTGCCTTAGCAGTTTGTTTGAGATTTTCGCCGTAGGTTACTGTGTGATTAACACCAGCAAATTCAGTAAACCAAACTACTTGCACTGAAGTTGCAGTTGGCAATTGCAAAAATGGGTCGGTGAGCAGTTGGGGTGCTGATGTCATAATTGTTTGCCCAAATGAACGCACACCTACCAGAGTAAAGCATATAACAAGCACAAGCATTGCTACTGAGGAAATTTTTCGGCGGCTTTTGCGTCTGAGCATGAGTAACACACCAAATTTTAGGGTAATCACCGACTGAACGCATTTTATTATAAGAAATATGTGGAAAATCCCGAACAATTACTCCAGCAGCTACCGGATTTATTAAACCGTCAGCAGCAAGTAAACCAGACAGGGCAATTAGTTGCTAAATTCGTAATAATTCAGCACCCAGGAGTCATAAATCATGATTTCAAAGGAATACAGTTACGATCGGTAAATTGATGATCGAGTATTTTTCTGATTCTTTAACTATTCTGACTCCTGAATTCTGGCTCCTGAATTCTTACCTAAATTCAATATCAGTGTGAGTAATTAAAAGTGGAAATACAAACTTTTTCCCAACTACTAATTTTTGGCTCTTTTATCGGATTAGTTGGTTGGACTATTAGCAATCAAATTGGCAGAACTCAACTTCAATTTAAATGTCATGAAGATTGGTTGCTAGATGGTACAGGGCTAATAATTCAAGGAATTTTGATTCCCTTACTACAAGCTACTTTAGTTTATTGGCTTTATCAAAATTTATTACCAACTCAGCAAGGAGATTTAAAATTATCATTAATTCCAAGTTTTCTGATCGGTTTTGTTGTGATTGATTATTTATATTATTGGAATCATCGTTTATTACATACAAAATTTTTGTGGAACGTTCATCAAGTTCATCATACTGTTACTCAAATGGATGTATTAGGAACATCTCGCAACACACTTTGGACAAGTTTGTTAATTGTTTATTTATGGATACACACTTTATTTTTATATCTTTTAGCCGATCCTACAGGTTATGTACTTGGAGTAAGTCTAACTTCTGCCTTAGATTTATGGCGACATAGCCGCTTGATAATTCCTGAAAATAGCTGGTTTTATCAATTTTTATCTTCTTGGTTAATCTTGCCACAGGATCATGCTTGGCATCATTGCTGTGAAATCCATAATTATAATTATGGGGCTAATCTGAAAATTTGGGATAAGTTACATGGGACATATTATGAAAGCAAAAAAATGCCATCTACAATCGGAATTCCTAGCTCATTAAACTTGTTTCAAAAACTTTTATTCCCATTTTCATGACTGTTCTAAGTAAAATTCTGTTGTTTTTTCCCGGCTTTGTATTATTGCTAACAGGGGCAGCAATAGTCTATCTCGCCTATTCACCCAACATCTTCAGTATTTTGGGGGTGTTCCTGTCTATTTATGGGCTACCAGTGCTAGTTTACCGCTTGCACGAATGGGTTTATCCTGTGCCAGAAGGTATTAGTTATCTACAAAATAAAGAATATAATTCCTGGTGGGGTAGTCATCAAATCCAAGTAATTTTTATTGCAATTCCAGTGTTGGAAGCAGTGTTGCGGTTAATTCCAGGGGTGTTTTCCTGTTGGTTGCGATTGTGGGGTGCTAAAGTGGGGCGAGATGTATACTGGACACCAACTTTAGAAATTGCCGATCGCAGTTTATTAGAAATTGGTGATCGCGTCGTTATCGGGCATCGTGTCGGTATCTATTCTCATGTCATTAAACCCCGCAAGCAAAATTTAATGTTGTATGTCAAAAAAGTCAAGATTGGCAGCAATGTTTTTGTGGGAGCCGGATCTAATCTTGCTCCTGGTGTAGTCATTGCTGATGGCTCTTATGTACCAGCAGCCAGCAACCTTTATCCTAATCAAAAGGTGCAATAATGCGTCCGATTATTCAGCTTTTTGGGCAAATTCTCGCACCAACGGCGAGACGATTTCATCAAGCTTTAGATAAGCCAGAGTTAATGCAGACATCTGTACAAAAGGAAATTTGCGATCGCTTAATCAAAAGTGAGTATGGCAAAACTTTGGGGATTCATTCTGTAGACGATTGGCAGCGTGTACCAATAGTGGATTATGATACACTCGAACCTTACTTAAATCAAAAACATCAGCAAATTTACCTGACACCAGAACCCATTTTATTCTATGAAAAAACCTCTGGTAGTAGTGGAGCAGTAAAATGGATTCCTTATACTCAATCTTTGCGGCGATCGTTTAATCAAATGTTTTGTGTATGGGCACACGATTTGATTGTACATGGGCCGAAATTTTCCACAGGCAAACTTTATGCTTGTATCTCGCCGCAATTAAATGTAGCTGATAGCCAAACTTTACAAGATGATTTAGATTACTTAGATGGCTGGTTGCGTTGGTTTTTGCGTCTTTGGTTGGTGATGCCAAATAAACTTAATCGGCTAGATGATGCGAACTTGTTTAAACATCAACTGACTTTGGCATTATTAAAGGCTGAAAAACTAGAAATTATCTCTATTTGGAGTCCTAGTTTTCTACAAGTTCATTTAAAATATATTCAAGAGAATCAAGATTTATTACGAGGAGAATTACACAACCGGATTTCACATCATCGGTTGCAAAACCTGTGCGAAAGTAATATTCCCTGGATGCAACTCTGGCCAAATTTGAAGCTGATTTCTTGTTGGGATAGCGCCAATGCAGCAGATCAAGCGCAAGGATTAAGATTAAAATTTCCAGGCGTATTAGTTCAAGGAAAAGGACTGCTAGCAACCGAAGCACCAATGACGATTCCGTTGATTGTCGCTGGGGGATGTGTGCCGGTTCTCAATGAAGTATTTTTCGAGTTCGAGGATGAGACTGGTTCGCTATATGGTTTACATGAACTCAACATTGGCAAAGAATACACGGTTATTTTATCCCAAAAAGGGGGTTTATATCGTTATCGAATTGGCGATCGCATCCGGGTAACTCATTACTATCGCCACACTCCCTGTTTAGAGTTTCTCGGACGATATCAAGCCGTTAGCGATTTGGTGGGCGAAAAGTTGCAAGAAACTTTTGTAAATAATGCTCTAACTCTCTTGAACTTACAAGAAACTAATTTTAAAAGTTTGATGCCAATTACCGATCCTCCACACTATATTCTATTACTAGATTCGGCAACACAAACCCCAGAAATTATCGCTCAAAAACTGGATCTGGCTCTATCAGAATCATATCATTACCAGAGAGCGAGAGCCATCGGTCAACTCGCACCACCACAAGTTTTAATCTCTAGTCAAATTCCTGAAATATTAGTTTCCCATCGTATCCGCACTGGAAGTATTTGGGGAGGTATTAAACATCCAATTCTAGCAACATCACCCATTAGCACTGAACTTTTACAAGAATTGCAGCTGAAAATTATCCAAAAATAGCTCAATCCAGTTCGGTTAAAATTTTTTGATGAAAATTATGAATCGCCGTCAACACGAAAAACTGATTATTGTAGAGACGGCGATTCATCGCGTCTCTCACCTTCGGCGATTCACCGCGTTTCTCACCTTAATTTTTAATTTTTAATTCCGCCTTGCAGTACTAGCCTTTTAAAATTTGATTATAGCAACAGCCAAAAAGGTTATACCAATTTTTTATAAAGCTGCATAGAATTCGATCCCCCCTAGCCCACGCCAGTCGCTCATGGGGGAAACCCCCAAGACCGCGCTGGCTCCCCTTATAAAGGGGGGAACCAGAAAAACATATCAAAGTCCCCCAATT
>NZ_JAVRBQ020000158.1:0-39463 GCF_034531215.2 Nostoc sp. ChiSLP03a | reverse complement strand
TTATAAAGCTGCATAGAATTCGATCCCCCCTAACCCCCCTTAAAAAGGGGGGAACCGGAAAAACATCTATCAAAGTCCCCCTTTTCAAGGGGGATTTAGGGGGATCAAGATATGTGCAACTTCACATTAAATTGGTATAAGCCGCAAATACACGTAGACGGCTAGATTAAATTTAGATTAGTATATAACCGAAATATTACTGTAATTTGTGAAGGTTTTTATAATATGTAAATGGTTGATTTCAGAGGATATACGGTAACGATAACCAAAGCGATCGCGGTACTTTAATTTTAATAAATCTTATATTATTCAGATTAAAAAACTCAAAAAAGATGACGAAAACAGAATGTAGAAGCTCAAGCTAATAATCAATTCTAGTCTAAAACTAGTACGGTAAAACTCTGACAAATGGCAAATGTAGTTCTCCATAAGAATATAAGACCCAGTATCTAGATGTATACGCATCTACAAAAGGTCTGAGGCTAAAAACCTCTTCTTTCGCACTTCAGGCTTTGGTGAAGACTTGTGCAATATGTAGGTTTTTATGATGGAAATTTTAAATAATTTTTTCTCTACTAGCCAGTTTATTCCCCACGGACATTGCTACCTCTGGAAACCAGGATTAGTGTGGTTGCATCTGATTTCAGATGTGTTAACTGGACTTGCTTATTATTCAATTCCAGTGATGTTGGTTTATTTTGTTCGTAAACGGCGAGATATGCCTTTCGGCTGGATATTCCTAATGTTTGGCACATTCATCGTTGCTTGTGGCACAACTCATTTAATGGATGTATGGACGCTTTGGTATCCTACCTATTGGCTATCAGGGTTAGTCAAAGCTATCACTGCTTTTGTATCCGTATTAACGGCTATAGAGCTTGTGCCATTAACGCCACAGGTGCTAGCTCTACCAAGTCCTGCCCAACTAGAAGCTGCAAACTACCAACTAGCAAAAGAAATTACTGAACGCATACGGACTGAGGAAGTGTTGAGGGAAAGCGAACAACGCTGGCAATTAGCTTTGCGAGGCAATAATGATGGAATTTGGGACTGGAATGTTAAAACCAATGAAGTTTTTTTCTCGGCTCGCTGGAAAGAAATGCTCGGTTACGAAAATCACGAAATTTCTAACCATTTAGATGAATGCGTGACACGATTGCATCCAAACGATATTGAGGGGGTGAAACAAGCGGTTCAAGCTCACTTTGCTCAGAAAACGCCGTTTTACATTAGCGAGTATCGAGCTTTATGTAAAGACGGCACTTATAAATGGATTTTAGATCGAGGGCAAGCACAGTGGGATGAAAATGGTAATGTAGTACGAATGGCAGGCTCACATACTGACATTACCGATCGCAAGCAAGCAGAGGAGACACTAAATAGCCTACTTAACCAATTAGAAAGCAAGGTTGAAGAAAGGACAGCAGAGTTAACAAAAATCAACGAATCGCTACAGACAGAAATTACTGAACGCCAGCGAATAGAAGAAGCATTGCGAGAGAGCGAACAGCGATTTCGGGCTGCATTCGATCAAGCTGCTGTTGGCATTGCCCATGTGGCAATCGATGGAAGCTGGTTGTTAGTTAATCAGAAGCTTTGCGATATTCTCGGTTACACACTCGAAGAACTACAGTTGTTAACTTTCCAAGATATTACTCACCCGGACGATCTTAATACTAACCTGAAATATGTTGAGCAGATTTTAGCAGATAATATTCAAACTTACTCGATGGAAAAGCGCTATTTCCGCAAAGATAATTCCTTAGTTTGGGCTAATCTTACTGTGTCTTTAATGCGCGAATCTAATGGGGAGCCAAAGTATTTTATTTCTGTGATAGAAGACATTAACGAACGGAAAGCCGCGCAACGCGAACGCAAGCAGTGGGAGGAGCAAATTCAAGCATCACTATTAGAAAAAGAGGTGTTATTAAAAGAAATTTACCATCGAGTCAAAAACAATTTACAGGTTATTTCCAGTCTGTTAAACTTGCAATCTGCTTATATCAAAGACAAAGAAGATTTGATAATATTTCAACAAAGCCAGCAACGGATTGCATCAATGGCTCTGGTTCACGAAAAATTGTATCAATCTCAAGACTTAGCAAGGATTAATTTTGGTGAATATATTCGAGATTTGGTAGCAAGTTTATTTACTGCTTATGAAGTCAATGAAGATGCGATCGCTTTGACGATAAATACGGAAGATTGTATTTTCCTCGGTTTAGATACAGCAATTCCTTGTAGCTTAATTATCCATGAACTTGTATCTAATTCTTTAAAATACGCATTTACCAAAGGTAGTAGTGGTGCTATCAATATTGAAATCAAAAAAATAATTAATCATAATTTAATGTTAATAGTTCGTGATAATGGTATTGGCTTACCACCAAACTTTGATTTTAAAAAACTCGCATCATTAGGATGGGAGTTGGTAGATGCTTTAACCCATCAGTTAGCAGGAAATCTAAATATTACAGGCTCCACTGGAGTAGAGTTTCAGGTGAAATTTCCTTTACCATAAATACACAATTAATCAAAGATGACAAAGGCAAAAATTTTAGTTGTGGAAGATGAAGCTATTGTTGCTAAAGACTTACAATATCGGCTTAATAAATTTGGATACACAGTGCCTGCTATTGCTTCTTCAGGAGAAGAAGCGATCAATATAGCAATAGAAATATCTCCAGATTTAGTACTGATGGATATCAAGCTTAAAGGCTCAATGGACGGGATAGAAGCTGCTGAAGAAATCTATAAACGTTTGGATATTCCAGTAATTTATTTGACTGCTTATGCAGATGAGAACACATTGGAACGAGCTAAGATAACTGAGCCGTTTGCCTACCTACTGAAACCTTTTAAAGAAAGAGAACTACAAACAAATATTGAAATAACTTTGACTAAGCATGGTTTGGAAAGGCAATTAAAAGCTAATAAAAAATGGCTGGATGCACTTTTAAAAAGTATCAGCGATGGTGTGATTGCTAGCGATTTACAAGATGTAATCACTTTTATGAATCCGGTTGCGGAAAATTTAACCGGATGGAAACAAGAAGAAGCTTGTGGCAGAAATTCCTCAGAGATATTTAATATTGCTAATGGCGAAACTCATAATTCTATTGAAAGTCCGATTATAAAAGTTCTTCAAGATGGTACTATCGTTCATCTCCCCGCAGAAACAATTCTGATTAATAAAGATGGTGCAGAAATACCAATTGATGACAGCGCTGCACCAATTAAAGATGACAAAGATAATATTACAGGCGCTGTATTAGTGTTTCGAGATATTACTGAGCGCAAACGAGCGATTGAAGCGCGTCAAAAGCAAATTGAGCAAGAGCAACTTGTGGTGCAATGGGAGGAAATAAATCAACTCAAAAATGACTTTTTGAATTTAGTTTCTCACGAACTGCGATCGCCTCTGAGTAGTATCAAGATGATGATTCAAATGATACAATTATCTAATAGTACTGAAGATGCTCAACGCTATCTAAAATTAATGGAAAGCGAGTGCGATCGCGAACTAGAATTAGTTAACGATCTACTAGACTTACAACGGTTAGAAAGCTCATCCTATCCAGTTATTACCCCTGATGCGTTGCTCTTACAACAGTGGTTACTTTGGGTTATCGAGCCGTTTCAAATTCGTGTTCAACAACATCAGCAAACTCTACAGGCGAATCTCCCTGCAAATCTCCCGCCGCTATTCTCAGATAGCATTAGCTTGGAACGCATTATAGTAGAATTGCTCAATAATGCCTGTAAATACACACCTGCCGGTGGTGAAATTGTCTTAAGTGTAAGTCACAATTCTTCGGAAACACCTGCAAAAACAATTATTACTGTTAGTAATTCAGTAGAAATTCCGGTAATAGAGTTACCACGAATATTTGATAAATTTTATCGTCTACCCAATGCAGATATCTGGAATCAAGGGGGTTCGGGTTTAGGTTTATCTATAGTCCAGAAATTAGTCGAACAATTGCAAGGAAACATTCAAGTAGAAAGTGGCAATGGATGGACTACATTCACTCTTACATTAACTGATTTATAGTACTCGATAATCCAGAAATTGCTATAGCAATCCTAAATCAGGACTTATGCACTCAGATCCCCCAACCCCCTTAAAAAGGGGGCTTTAGAAGTTCCCCCCTTTTTAAGGGGGGCTAGGGGAAATCTAGGTTTCAGGCTTCAGTGCGTAAGTCCTATAGATAATAAAATCCTATAAACTCGACTATGACAACGCACTTAACAATGCCCGCTTAAATTCAGCTGCACTCTTAAAGTGGATTTCTGGCTTATCAACCAACGCCAAATCAATCACCTGCGCTAGGGGTTGCATAATTGTTGCATCTCGTTGACGAATTGGTATGGGATTATTCTGTAAAACTGCTAGAAAAGGATCGCCTGTGAAGTTGCGGGGGAAACAACCTGTTAGCATATTGTAGAGACAAGCCGCAACTGCCCAAATATCTACCTCCGGTTGGGCATATTTAAAGTTAAGCACCTGCTGTCGCGGCATGAAAACGGGAGTACCCGCTTGAGTCCCAGTCAAAGTTTGACCACTTAAACCAGCCAAATCAAAGGCTTTAGATAAGCCGTAATCACCGATTTTTGCCACCAGTTTTCCGTCAATCTTAGTCAAGAAGATGTTACTCGGTTTGAGGTTGCGGTGAACTATACCTTTACCTTTGCCAAACTTCCCATCAGCCAGTTTGACATAAGGAAGTTCAACATTGTGGGCATATTCTAAAGCGTCTAAAATTTGGAGAATAATCGGTACTGCAATATCAACTGACAATCGCCCACCCAGTTGTTGCATGAAATCCCATACAGTACCGCCCTCACAATATTCCATTGTCAAAAAGAAGATAATTTCCGAGAAGCCAGAATCCATCAGTTGCACTACATGAGGATGTTGCAAAGCCTTAGTGTTTTCAGTTTCCCGGAGAAACATCTGCACAGCAAAGTCATTCGCCGCCACTGCTGGTAACATAACCTTTAAGGCTATGAACTTGCCAGACTGATTATGCTTTGCTAAATAAACTTCTCCGAATTCACTCGTGCTGAGAAGTTTGACAATATTATAACCGCTAATTGCTTTGAGGCTGCGATCGCCACTCTCAGCCAATTTCAGAAAGTATTTGATGATGTCTAAAAAATAAGTTTGTTGTACTGGGTTATTTTTGACAGTAACATCGTCAGGGATGAAGGTTGGTAGATTTACTCGATCTGAATGTATTTCTATACTAACTTTAAAGACAGTGTGACCTAAATTGATTTCGTCGCCTGTTCGTAAGTCATACTCTGGAAAGTTTAATCTTACAGCTTCTTCAGCCGTTTGATTTCGTTGGCGTTGTCCGATGTTTTTACTGTTAATGTAAGTGCCATTTTTACTACCAAAGTCCCGCACCCGAATATCAGGAGGATTAATATCCAGTAGACAGTGATAGCGGGAGATGCCCCGATGATTCTCATCATCTGGTAACTGGGGATTGCAATCTGGACTTCTACCGATTATGCAGCTACTGCGGCAATCAAAAATATATTGCTGTCCTAATAATTGTCCTTGGATAACGGTAAGAATGATTTTAGCTGGCATCTTAACAATAAAAAATTAATGCCCACAATCATAACTTACCTGTATCAGATATCACAGTGGTGAACCACTCATATCCCGCTGATCTTTGAAATTAACGGTTCCCCTTCCTGTAGGTGTGGTTGCAATACGGTTCGGATAAGCATTTTTCACTTTCCTGCGGTCTGGGAAAAGGGGAAGGTGGGTTCCCTTTGGAGATAAGGGGCGAGGGTAAAGGGTAAAGGATGTATTCAAAACCTTTCCCTTTTCCCTTTAACCGAACCGTATTGGGTGTGGTTGGGTGCTAGCAATACCCAGCAATTCTCGAAACTCCAAAGTTTCATTGATTTATAACTTGTAAATATATTTGCGTGAACTCACTCCTAACCCTTTACTACAACTAAGGGGAAGAAAATTTTTCCTCTCTTTTTCGTAGCAAAGTTAGAAGGTGAGGTTCTACTTGAAGTCTTCTACTGCTGTTTTAACAGTATGTACTTATTTTTTCTAATACTCAGAATGGGTATACTGCCTCTATGCCTACAGAAAAATTTATGGATATTTTATTTTATAACTGGCAACACACACTCCAACCCTTTGGCGTCGATCGAGTAGCGGCTGAGAAAGCCTTTAATTTCTTGGTTGAAGCTTACTCTACACCCGATCGCTATTACCATACACTGAAACACATCGATCGCGTCCTCAGCACAATTGAGATTTTGCAAGGTTACGCCAATAACATAGCTGCTGTTCAACTAGCGGCCTGGTTTCACGATGTAGTGTATGATACTGAAGCCAAAGATAACGAAGAACGAAGTGCAGACTATGCTTTTGAGTTGCTGAGTAATTTAGGTATTCCAGAAAGTATCATAACTACTGTCACCCGTCTGATTCTGAACACTAAAGACCACCAAGCTGCGGTAAATGACTATGATAGCCAAGTCCTAGTTGATGCAGATTTAGCGATTTTAGCTACTAACCCAGTTGATTATGAAGAATACGCCCATGCTATTCGTCAGGAATATGGCTGGGTAGCAGAGGCAGATTATATCACAGGTCGTCAGAAAACTTTAGAACGATTTTTACAGCGATCGCGTATTTATTTTACGCCTTTAATGTCAGAGTTTGCCGAACCATCTGCTCGTGGCAATATCCAGGCAGAAATTCAATCTTTATCGCCTGGTTAGTTTGACAAAAACTTAAGGTCTTGGGAAGCAGAACTCCCTATCAAAGAAGCGAATGTAAGACCAAGAAAACAACGAGTTCTGAAGGCTATCCTCGATAAATTGGGAAACCTAACACCATACCGCAAGCGCGGTTGGTGTCTGGTGATTTACCGTCTGCCACCACCACGATGAGGTATTTCAGGCACTTCAGTATTTTCTAGCTTTCTTTTTGGTGCAAACATTTCTTGATGTTGTTGCTGTTGAATTTTTTGCTGTGCAAATTTTACGCGGGTACGAACTCCTACATCGGCATCAGTATCGAGTATTTGCTGAAGTTGATTTGTAATCCGTGACGCTTGCTCTGGTAAAGTGACTGCTATGGCGATCGCTAGTGTTTCTAAACTCGTCACTGCTGCATAACGCACTATCCACTCTGGATCTTGAGAAATTACTAATAATGCCTCTAATACCTGAGTCTGAACAGATTCCACTTTCTCAGCAGGTAGTTGCTGCCAGCGCAAAGTGCCTAATCCCCTAGCAGCTGCTCGCCGCACGCTTAAGGAAAAATCGTTTTTTGCTGCCTCTAACAAAGTATCCAGCGCCCGGACATCGCCAATTCCCGCTAAGGCGCGAATCGCCCAGGCTCTAGCACTGTAGTTGTAGTCATCAATTAGTTCCAATAGTGATGGTACTGCGACTTCCCCGATCGCAATTAGTCCATCTACTGCCGCCACTGCTGCCCCTGGATTGTTGTAGCCTAAAGCTGCAATCAGAGTGGGAACAGATTCTTCAATACCAGCTGCCGCTAACTCCTGAACTGCGTCTAATAAGCGATCCGAAGAGTCTGCTTCTTCCACAGCACGAATTAATATTTGGGCCAGGTCACTGTTATTCATAATCATTTGCCATGAGTCATTAGGGATCTGCCAATTGTAGCTTAAGCCCTCCGTAGTTGACATCAGACACAAACCCCCTAGCCCTTATCTCGCACTTATGTTAGGGGTTTATCTGTGGTAAACAGTTGATTTAAGCGTATTAATAACAACTAATGCCTGGGAAATTATGACTACAATAGCGAGTCCATCAAATTTATCACTTTTATCGCACCTGCTGACAAAGTGCTTGTTGCTGTATGGTTAACTTGGTATTCTAGTAATCCTTTAAGAGAAATTAGCTTCAAGCTATTTTCAGCAAGAGTTTCGGCGATCGCATCTGCTGCGGGTAAATATCCAATCGCTCCCAAGTCTGCTAACACTGCTCGACGCAATTGCAATTTATCTCCTGCCAGAGCTTTTACTAACCGTTCTCCATAAACTGGTTCTTGGGTTAATTGATACATCGCTCGTGCGGCGGCATATTGCACCAATTCGATTGGATGCTCTAAAAATGGTTTTACCAAAGGGATGCACTCAGTCGCCCTCAAGGCTCCCAAGGCTTCTAAAATAGCTTCGTAGGGTTGAGATAAATCAGGCTGTTTTGATATCAGCTGCTCTTTGTGCAAACCTACTTGTAATAGCTCGCTCAGGGCGGGAATGCAAACCGGATCGCCCAGCATTTCTAAGGATTGTACCGCCGCTTCCCGGACATAAAAATCTGAGCAGTCTAAACAGGTAATTAAAGGTGAGACTGCCTGGGGATCGCCTACTTTTCCTAAAGCCCTCGCTGCGTTACGTCGCAGAGGATATCCGCCTTCTGGTGTTCTGTCGGCTTCATCCTCTAACGCTTTAATCAATCCTGTAACCGCAGCTGCTTCACAAATCCGAAATCTACCCAACCACCAAGCAGCATAAAAGCGCAGACCTAAATCTGCACTCTCAAGATTAGCGATCGCTTGCTCTACTGTTAAAGATTCACCATCACCAGAGTTACCTGTCGGTGATAAATCTTCAAATTTCTGCGGACTAGAATTCATTTATGAAGAAGGAGCGCTTTGGTCGCTATTTGTTTGAGGTACAGCGTTCAACGGCTGAATGCTGACTATTTTGCCACCCAAACGACTAATTCGCTGCATTTCTTGATTCATCCGGTTCTCAGGTACTGTGAAAAACACACTGGCACTAGAACGAATCGGATAGTTGGTTTTTTCATTTTCTTCAACTTGGCGTAGACCCACTACTTCATACCGAAAGTAGCGATTACTCGTTGATGTACTACTAATTGCTCCAATCATAAAATTAATTCCCAATTTTAAATCGTCATTAGTCATTTGCCCTGAATAATGACTATTGACTAATGACTATTGACACTAAAGAGGTTTCACACTAGCTATTTTACCACCTTGTTTTAACACTCTCTGGAAGTAACTAGATAGTTCTTCATAAGGTATAACCACCGCTTGATTGACGCGGCGTGTGCTGGGATACCCAGCTCCAAAAACACCTGCCACTTCAATGCGGTAAAGTCTGCCTTCTTTACCAAAGGTTCCCGCACCACCAAAAGTACTGCTGGGGGTAACGCCTTTTTCAGAAGCAACGTATGAAAAGCCTGAGGAAGCACCAGAGGGAGGAACAACGACGGATGCACTATTGCGACCTAGTTCACTAGCAAGGCGGGTGTCTTTGCCTTTGAGTTGGGAGGTATCGCTACTGGCATAGCCGCGATAAAGTTGAAATATCCGGGTAAATCCGACAGTTTTTTGTCCTGTTTGGGTTTCAAAGCCGCGATAGTAAGGCACTATATTTTCACCAAAGTTAGATTGATACTCTGGAGAATCGATATAAGAATCGATGTCGGCTTCATATCCCTTGGTTTGATACAAGTCTAAGTGAAAAACGACATCAGACTCATCATAAGGGGCACGACCCAACAAATGTTTGTAGTTCAGTTCGATAACACGAGTTTGGAAGTTGTCGTAGAAAAATTTGGATTTGTACAGTTCTGATTTAGCTACTTGACGTACAAATTCTTGCACTGTATTTTTTCCATCGCGCAGGATAGATTCAGCACTTGTCAGGCGGTCAGATGCCAATATGTAGTTGTTGCCCAAGACTTGACGATAGACGGCAGCAATTACTCTTTCTATGTCTTCTTTGGTTGCATTCGGACGCAATTCCACAGGAGACTGATCGGTAAACGGTTCTGTTCCCAGACGGGAAGCTGCTGTTGTAACGGCCATTGTAATTTTCCTTTTGTAACTAGTAGTTGGAAAAATTAGGAGTTAGGAGTTAAGAGTTAGAAGTTAAGGTAGGGGTATAGTTAGAAGTTTAAAACTCATAACTTCTAACTCCTCACTCTTGACTTCTCACTCCTCACTCCTAACTCCTCACTTAATTCCCGATTCCCTATTTATACGGCTGTAATGCTAATAACTTTACTGCCCTTGCGATTCAACTGCTGCAATTTGCTAGAAAGTTGTTCGTAGGGTACGATCAATTCCGCAGTACTGCGCCGTACTACAGTCGAGTATGGGGAAGCTGCTTGTAGCACTCTGATCCGGTATGTTTCGCCGCGATCGCCTCTAGAAAGACCTGCTAAGGCTCCAGCAGAGACTGGATAAATGGGTGAAGCTAAATTCTTAGCCACTTCCCAAGTGAGGCGTCCTTGTTTTTGTCCTTGAGCGCGATCGCTATTGGCATAACCCCGATACAGTTGGAACAGTCGGCTATAGCCAACGTTTTTCTGTCCTACTTGACTTTTAAAGCCTCGATAGTAGGGCACAATATTTTCACCAAAACTATCTTGATATTCTAATGAGTCAATGTAGGAATTAATTTCAGCTTCGTAACCTTGTGAGTTGTAAAGCTCAACATGGTACGAAATCTCTGACTCATCTTCTGGGGCACGCCCCAATAAATGCTTATAATTCAACTCGATAAACCGAGTTTGGGAGTTGGAGTAGAAAAACTTATCCCGATAGAGTTCTGATTGAGCAATGGCTAGCACAAATCCCCTGACGGTGATTTCACCTTGCTGCAACAGTGATTCTGCACTCTCTAGACGCTCTCCTTCTAGTAGATATGCATTACCCAAAACCTGACGGTAAGCCGCCCGGATAACCACTGCCACATCGGCTTCTGTTCTATCTGGGCGTAATTCTACTGGTGCTGAATTTTCAAACGCTGCAATCCCTAATCTTGCTGCTTGTCCCAAAGCTGCCATCTTTAACCTCCTCAGTTTTAACTGCAAAACTGAAAACTTTTTAGAAAATTTTTTTCTAGTCTTTTAACAGTCTTTTTGAAATTGACACTCACCTTACTTTAAATTAGGTGATTTTTAAGACATAGCTGCCTTAATATCCTGTTTCCACAGGTTCCCAGGCTCACCTTATCAGTTTGGCAGTCCCTACATGGGAGAGAAAAACCTTCAGAAGTTCTCTGTCAGACACTACGCGTAGCTTCCTTCCCTGTAGAGGGTGCGGACTTGCTAACTTGCACTAGCATCTTTCCTTCCTTACGGAACGTTCCGCGAACACGTAGCGTCTCCTAAGAGAAGGTAGAAGATTGCGCTCGCTGCCTCACCACATTTGCCACTAGGGCGTAGTGATATCTCCTTACGTTATTTCGGGCGTATACTTTCTCCCAGTCCGAGGGTAGGTGTTTAAATCTTGTACTGACAAAAATATTGTGCCAATTGACGGTAGCTTAAAAGAGGCACTGGGTTGTGAACTTTCCCAAATTTGTAGCAAATACCGTGCTACGTCGGCAGCTTTCATCCCTGTTCTAAAGCAAAAAATACAGAACTACGTTCCTCTTTCTCCAGGGTTTTCTGCTAGTTTTTCTTAAAAAACTGCCCGGAGAGATAAACAACTCATAGAACTTACTTGTCATAAGAGCTGATTTCCTCTCCGGGCTAAAGAAACACTCTAGCTTAGAGTATTGATTACATAGTCGATGTAGGAATTTGCTTCAACACCTGGATCGCCGCTGAGACCGTGGTTAGCTTTGATGTACTTGAGAGCTTCAATGTACCAGCTAGGAGACAGTTCAAAAGTCCGGTTGATTTCAGCCAAACCAGAAATCAAGAAATCATCCAAGGGGCCTGTGCCACCAACAACTAAAGCGTATGTGATAATCCGCAAGTAGTAGCCGACATCACGTACACACTTGCTCTTGCCGCGTGCATCAGCCGCGAAGTTGGGCCCTTGTTGTTGAGTGGTGTAAGGGTACTTGTTATACACCGCTTGAGCTGCACCTTCGGTCAAGCGTTGAGCATTAGCGCTTAAAGCTTTTGCTGCTTGTAAGCTAGCTGGAGCTTGACGGAAGCGACCAAAAGCAACTTGAATTTCAGTGCTGCTGAGGTAGCGTCCTTGAGAATCAGCCGATGCAATTGCTTCAGTTAGAGGTGTTTTTGACATTTTGCTATCTCCCTTTTACAAACTTTATGGTTGAAATTTTGTTTTGTCCTATGGACAATTATTTAGTCAAGATCAGCAATGCTTGGCTTAAGCCACAGCAGCAGCAGCACGATCGAAATAGCTAGCTATTTCAGATGACAGAGCGCTGCAATCTCCTCTGGTGATGTTGTTGGGATCGTTGACAATGGCCAAAGAAGCTTGTTTCAGCTTTTGAATACCAACAGCAACTGAAGCTCCTGGGGTTCCCAATGCTAAATAGGTTTCCCGCAAACCATTGAGGGCACGGTCATCTAGCACGCTGGAATCGCCAGCAAAGATAGCGTAGGTGATATAGCGAAGAATGATGTCCAAGTCTCTGATGCAAGCAGCAGCGCGACGGCTGGTGTAAGCATTACCACCAGGAGTGATCAATTGGGGTTGTTCTGCCCACAAATCACGAGCGGCAGCAGCAACAAGAGCAGACGCATTGCTGGTAATGCGGTTAACTGCATCTGTACGCTTGTTACCATCTTTGACCATTTCGCTCAATGCATCCAATTGTGCATCGGAAAGATATTCGCCGCGTGTATCAGCTTGGGAAACTACTTTGGCAAATGCATCTAAAACCATTGCGTTAAATCTCCTAATGTGCTCGGTTAAGAATAATTGGACTCAAAACTGAATGGTTCAGTTGATTTTGATGTCAGCACTGCCTGACGAGTTACGAAAGGTTTAAAACAGACATCCAAGAAATAAGTTTACGATCTCCAGGCTTTCAGATTAAAACTTTTGTTAAAAAACTTCAAACTTCCATGAACGACTGGAAAACCTCATTAAGATGTTGTTTTTTACTTCCAAGTTCTCTTTATACAATGCTGCCGTATCATTATTTATTACAAATTATTGTTATGTTTGTGAAATTTATTTACATAACTTCATATTCTTGGTCTCTGTTTAGTTTACGAGCCGAGCGCTGCTCTTGTGGGAGGGCATAGATGTTGTAGTTACTGTCACTTTGTAGTGATGTATTATATGTTTTATGTAAAATTACTCAAATTTATTTTGGAGAAAGGCAATAATGCGCTTGAATGCTTGCGAGTCTTGGTAAAGAAAGCCATGACCGCCCTTAAAGAACTCTAAATACGAACCTGGTATCTGTTTGTGCATTGCCTCAAGATTGGCAGGAGGAGATATGCCATCGTGATGGCCGCCGCAGATATAGACAGGAATATGCAGTTGAGAAAGTCGATTATATGTGTCGTGAGCAGCACGAGCTTCAAGCTGGCGACGACGCCCAACTTCACGACTTGGTTCGTCTGTACCCGCTTGAAAAACTGCTAGTGTCAGCTTCACTAATTCCTGAAATTGTGTAGTTCGGCTAGAGAGCCAAGCTTCCTCTTGCCAACGGGTATCAGCAATTGTGATTTGCCGATGAGCTAGTTCTTCAGTAGGAAGGTTTGCGAGTTCATGTAGTGGATATGACGACCCACCAGCACCGCCACTACTGGTACAGGCCAAAACAAGACGTTTAACGCGGTGTGGATAGCGCAGTGCCAACTCTTGGGCTACCATACCCCCAAAGGAAATTCCGATGACATGAGCGTTCTCCCACCCGACTGCATTTAACAAAGAGTCTGCATCAGCGGCGTAATCTGCTATGGTGTAAGGAATATCAGGTTTTGAAGTTTGACCCAGACCGCGCTGATCGTAGGCTAAGATTTCAAAGTGTGGGGCTAGTGGTGAGTCAAAAATAGTCGGCGATCGCTGCAAATCTCCTCCAGTACCACTGATACTAAGTAGGCGTTGACCAATGCCACGAATCTCATAATACATTTGTAGGTCGCGAACAGATACAAATGGCATAAGTATTTTTCCTGACGAAACTCGGCAAATTTGGCTCAAGGAGCGATCGCAATATCTCTAAATAAGCATTTTCCTTGAAATATCGTATGTTGTTATACACATTCCAGTGCAAATAGAATCCTTAAAGGGTGCGCAAGTATAGCACCCTTTAATATGTAGTATTTACTACTTTTTAATTCCTACCAAACACACTGCTAAGGGCACGCGCCATATTTTGCGGCTGCATTGCATCCATTGCGGCTGTGGGTTCGTAGCCGCAGTGAACCATACAATCGGCACATTTAGGATTACCACTCTTCTGGCCGTATTGACTCCAGTCAGTTTGTGCCAGTAATTCCTTAAAGGTAGAGTAATAACCTTCGTTCAGCAGATAGCAAGGTTTTTGCCAACCGAGAACGCTATAACTAGGGCTACCCCAAGGCGTGCATTCGTAGTCTTTCTCACCAATGAGAAAATCTAGGAACAACGGATTGTGATTGAAGTTCCAGTTTTTTTCACCACTTTTGTATGGAGCCAGAATTTGCCGGAAGAGGGCGCGGGTTTGTTCGCGGTGGAGAAAATGATCTTGATCTGGTGCCCACTCGTAACTGTAGCCAGGAGAAATCATCATCCCGTCAGTATTTAGTGTTTCCAGAAAGTTGAAGAACTCTTGCATATCTTTAGGTTTAGTACCTTCAAAGATAGTGGTGTTAGTTGTAACACGAAAGCCTTTAGCTTTAGCGGCGCGAATGGCTTTAACAGCAATATCAAAAACACCTTGGCGATCGACGCAGCGATCGTGCAATTCCCGCATTCCATCTAAATGCACGCTGAAAGTCAGGTAAGGGGAAGGTTGAAACTTATCCAGGCTCTTTTCTAATAACAAACCATTGGTACACAAGTAAATATATTTCTTGCGCTCAATTAATCCCTGAACAATCTCATCAATTTGGGGATGTAGCAGAGGTTCTCCACCAGGAATGGAGACAACTGGTGCGCCACACTCTTCCACAGCGGCAAAACACTGTTCTGGGGTGAGATTTTGCTTTAAAATTTCCTTTGGATGTTGGATTTTACCACAACCAGTACAAGCGAGATTACACCGAAAAAGAGGTTCTAACATCAATACTAAGGGGAAGCGTTTGCGTCCTTTCAAACGCTGAGTAACAAGATACTTCCCAATATCCATAGCTTGTTGTAGATTAACTGCCATTGTTGCGATCGCTCCTCTTTTAAAGATAAATGCACCACTTTCTCAACCCCAAGATTGATCTGTGGGGTCTTCAGTTTTGAATGCGTGAATTTTGAATTTTGAATTTCCCAGAGGGGTTGACATATCCTTGAGCAACAAACCAATCCACAGCATCTTTGAGTGCGGCGTTTAGCGAAGATTGGGGTAGACCCAACTCTCGTACAGCCTTGGAAGCATTGTAATACATAGGTTGTTTCGCCATCCGAACGCCATCCAATGGTACTGAGGGCGATTTACCCAATGGTGCGAGAATTTTTTCATCAACCCAGGCAACACTCAGGGGCAACCAAGCGGGTACTGTTTGTTGAGGTGCGCTCAGACCTGTGATATCGGCGAGTTGTTCGAGTAGTTGCTTGAGACTGAGGTTTTGATGACCTAAGATATAGCGATCGCCAGATTTACCCCGTTGCAAAGCCAGTAAATGCCCCCATGCCACATCCCGCACGTCGATAAAATTTAGACCAGTATCCAAGTAAAAGGGCATTTGCCGTCGTAAAAACCGCAAGATTATATCACCCGTCGGGGTAGGTTTGATATCCAACGAGCCAATCGGACTGCTGGGATTGACAATAACTACCTCCTGACCTGTAGCAACGGCTTGCATTGCTTCTTGTTCAGCCAGAAACTTAGACTTTTTGTAGTCACCCACCAACTTTTCTAAGGGACTCTGATGTGTTTCATCCACAACTTTCCCTGACGCTCCTACCCCAATCGCTGCCACTGAACTCGTGTAGACGGTGCGCTCAATATTAGCTTTGCGAGCTGCTGCCAACACATTGCGCGTACCCAGAACATTGTAACGGTGGAGTAATTCTCGGTCTGTCTGCCAGAGGGAATAATGAGCTGCTACATGAAATAGGTATTGACAACCTCCCATCTGTTGCCAGAGATTTGGATCGTTCAAATCGCCTTTGACAATTTCCACCTCTAAACCGCGTAGATTCTCCAAATTGCTAGTTGAGCGTACCAGCACTTTGACGGCATATCCTTCCTGTAGGAGCAACCGTACCAAATGGGCACCAATAAAACCCGTCCCCCCCGTGACAAAAACCTGCATCAACTTGCCCCCTGCTCCTCTGCTTCCCTGCTCCCCCTCTTCTTAAACCGGGGAAACCAATCATCCAAAATGGTGTAGACGACTGGCACAACAATCAAACTGAGAATAGTTGAAGTTACTAGTCCACCTGCGATCGCTACAGCCATCGGCGATCGCAATTCGGAACCAGCACCCAAACCCAAAGCGATCGGCAGCATCCCTAAAATAGTGGAGGCCGTGGTCATCATAATTGGTCTGAGGCGCACTAGTCCGGTGTTGAGAATCGCCTCTGTACGGTCTAAGCCAGCATTGCGTAACTGGTTGATATAATCTACAAGCAAAATCGCATTTTTATTTGCCAGCCCTAGCAAAAAGACGAAACCGATCAATGAGATCATACCAAAGTCGCTCTTGGTAATTAGTAGCGCCAACATCGCCCCCACTAGTGCTAAAGGCAAAGAGACACCAATAACTAAAGGGTCTACCCAGCTTTTGAATAGTAAAATTAGTACCACAACAATGCACAAGGCAGATAAAGCTAAAGTACTGCCGAAACTGCTAAAAACCTTATTTTGGTTAGCAGAGTCTCCTCCTAAATTTAAAGAAACATTAGAGGGTAACACCGCGTTTGCTTCAGCTACCACTTTGTCAGTGGCATCACCCAAAGACAGATCCTTGCCAAGATTAGCACTGATGTAGGCCACCCGCTGATTATTCAAACGCTCGATCTGAAAAACCGTGCCTTGTGGATTCGTTTCACCTGTAACTGTGACATCAGCGAATCCCGGTAGCCTTTGAATCCTTTCTTTAATTGCTTTGACTGCTTTGCTCAAAGCTTGGAGATTATCACCTTGTAATGCTATTTGCAGGGGTTTTTGACCGCCAGAATCGACAAATTGAATATCTTCAACACTAGTAGTTACCCCAGAAAGAACAGGTAATGAGGAGCGCAACTGGTCTTGTAATTCCGCAGTTGTAATTGTGCGGTTTTCCTTTAACTTTACATATAGTGTTCCTTTATTTGGTTCACCCTCACGAGAACCAACGGTGGTAAATACCGTTTCAACTGTCGGTGATTTTCTGACTACATTTTCTAATTTCTTTGCAACCTCAAGAGAATCATTTAAAGGGTTGGGGATTGGGGATTGGGGATTGGGGACTGGGGATTGGGGATTGGGGACTGGGGATTGGGGACTGGGATTTATCCCTTGTTCCCCTGCTCCTCTGCTCCCCTGCCCCTCTCCTCCACTAGGAATACTCGGCAAAGGAGCCGTATAAGCAATATTAAATTCGCCGCGATCAAGTTTGGGAATAAATCCTTTGGGAATTAGTGGAATCAGTGCTATACCTGCGATGAAACTGAGTACAGCTAACCCGATAACTATCTTGCGGTGATTCAAAGACCAACTGAGCAAATTTCTGTAAGATTGGGTAAACGCTACCCAGATTTTTGCTTCTCGACGCGGGGAGAGTGAGGATTTAGGTTTGAGCCAGTAGATGGCCAGAACTGGAGATAAAGTCCGAGCAACTAGCATAGAAGCAAGCATCGCCGCGGATACAGTGATGCCAAAAGGCTTGAAGAACTGACCAATTACCCCACCCATTAAACCTATGGGTAGAAAAACTGCTACTGCTGTTAAAGTGGCGGCGGTAACTGTCAACCCAATCTCATTTGTCGCTAAAAGCGCTGCTTGGCGAGGAGTTTCCCCATCGTCAACGTGTCGCATGATATTTTCCACATCCACGATCGCATCATCAACAATGCTACCAATCACCAAAGCTAAAGCCAGCAGGGTGATTGTTTCCAGGTTGAAGCCGAAAATCGCCATGACGATAAATGTCGCCAGCAAAGACGTGGGAATCGCTAAAGCAGAGATCAGAGTTGCCCGCCAATTCCATAAAAAAGGAAAAATTACCACTATTGACAACAAGACTGCTTCCAGCAAAGCATCGATGGTTGACTGGGTGGCTTGGCGGATATATTCTGCTTGGGTAGCCGCTAAGGTGAGTTTGACATCTTTGAGGGTAAAGCGTAGCCTTTGAACTTCTTTCTCAACTTGACTCACTACTTCCAAAGTATTAGCATTACCGCGTTTGATTACCTGAAATGCAAGTGCATCTTCACCGTTAAACCGGACTAATGTCGCCCCACTTTGGGGGAGAGCTGTTGCACTCGCATTCGCTGGATTTATCGGAGGAGTTGCAGTTGCAGCGCCTAGTAGTGAGACTTTTAATACTCCTGGTAATTTAGCGATCGCACTGACAATCTCATCTTGCGCCAACTTCGTCAAATCTTTGAGATTCCGTGTAGGACTCTCTATGGCATAACTAATGGCGGCTGACTCGTTTAGATTCAGGGGAATAATTTTAGAAGTGGCTCCTTGAGGTAGAGTCAACTGCTTCAAGGCAGTTTCAACCTTTTTGGTCGATGTTTCTAAATTCGTCCCAACCGCAAAAGAAAGGGCAACAGCTGTTTGACTAGGATAGGTTGATGAGCGGATATTCTCCAGTCCTTCTAAAGAACGGAGGCGTTCTTCTAGGGGTTTGGTGAGCTTCGCTTCTGTATCCAGGGCAGTTGTCAGAGGAGCTGTAGCATTTACAACCACCACTGGAAAGGTAATATCTGGAAACAAGGCATACTTAAGGGAACTGAAAGCCAGAACACCAGCTACCGTTACGGCAATCCAAAAACTCACCGTCAGCCACGAAAATTGAATCGCCAATTTGGAAATATTGAAGAGTTCTCGTGCGGATTTGGAGTTATGAAGCTTTACCATCTTGGAAAATTATCGTGTGGGTGACACAATTATTTAGTCATGCTACAGCAATCATCTTCGGTTTGCGAGTTTTGGTTACAACTAAACGGCAATATTACTTATTGTCACTTAGATATGACCAAATCTTTAAGGCAAGCAGTAGTTATTGTTGCGCCGCGACGGTGAGCAATCTTATTGCCTATCTACTCTAAACATTAATTGACCGTTAAAACTTAAAACTATCGAGACTAGTGCCTAATTTTTTGCCCATCAATACAATTTTGGTGCCTCGAGGAGCAGAATATAAAGCTGTGTGTCGCGGACTAAGCGGCATTACTGCCTCCATCCCAACAGTATTAGCCATACCTGTTGGGATGAAGCCTTTACTCAAATACTTGCAACAAGGACAATTTCTAGCTCCATCCAGAGTCCTAATTATGGGTATATGTGGCAGCTTGAGCGATCGCTATACAGTTGGCGATCTTGTGCTGTATCAAAATTGTATTTATCAGGGGAAACAGCAAGAATGCGATCGCACTTTCACAGCACAATTGCACTCTTATATATCAGAAAAATCTTTATTAGTCAAGTCACTAACAAGCGATCGCGTGATTTGGTCTGCATCCGAAAAACGTCATTTAGGTAAGACTTTGGCGGCTGATGTTGTAGATATGGAAGGATTTACCGCTTTAGAATTTTTCAATTCGGCTGGGATGTCTGTGGCAATGCTGCGAGTAGTCAGCGACGATTGTCAGCATAATATCCCCGATCTCACACCAGCAATTAACTCTGATGGCTCTCTAAACCCTTTTCCGTTAGCGATCGCCATGCTTCGACAACCTTTTGCCGCTACTCGATTGATTCGAGGTTCATTGACAGCATTAAAGGTGTTAGAGCAAGTTACAAATCGGCTCTTTTCTGGCAATAGGCTGGAATAATTTGTTGCAGAATTAATGGCACACAGCTATTTGAGTTGAGCATTCAGCGAACCAGAAACAGCCTGTCTTTTACATTGCTGACTGCTTTGAGAACACTTCAAATCTGCGCCATGCCCCCATCGACGAAGAGTTCGATGCCGTTGACAAAGCTGCTGTCATCTGATGCAAGGAAGACAACAGCTTTAGCAATCTCGTCTGGCGTACCCACCCGCCCAAGGGGGATATTCTCAGCCTGACTTGCTATAAATTCCTGTACCTGCTCCTCAGTTAGTCCCAGAAGATTGTAGCCAGCAGTAGGTACGACACCAGGGCTGATGGCATTGACACGAATTTTGCGCTCTTTGAGGTCGAGTGTCCAGTTGCGTGCAAACGAGCGTACGGCGGCTTTGGTGGCGCTGTAAACGCTGAATGCTGGGGTGCCCTTAATAGAAGTAATCGAAGCATTGAGGACAATTGAAGCTCCCTCTGACAACAAAGGCAATGCCTTCTGTACGGTGAAAAGCAGACCTTTGACATTGGTGTTAAAGGTTTTGTCAAAGTGTTCCTCAGTGATCGATCCAAGCGGGGCAAGTTCCCCACCTCCAGCATTGGCGAAAATGATATCAAGGCGACCTTTCTCTTGCTCAATCGTGGTGTAAAGGCGATCGAGGTCTGCAAGAACAGAGACATCGCTTTGAACGCCAGTGACGTTTTTACCGATCTCTTTGACGGCGGCATCAAGTTCATGCTGACGACGACCCGTGATGAAAACATATGCACCTTCGGCGACGAATCGCTTGGCAGTCGCAAGACCGATGCCGCTGGTGCCACCTGTAATGAGCGCGACTTTTTCTAAGAGCTTTTGTGACATGACGATGTTCTTTTGAATAAGGTTTAGTGATTGCGAGTCCGATCGCATATCGTTCAAGCTGTAAACCCACCATCGATCAAATGGCTGGCATCAGGTGCTTTGGTGGGCATAATAGTTACCAACTAAATGCTTATTTACCAATCGATACAAAAAGTATCTCTTGATTAAGTCTTGGTGTCAAGGAAGTTTTATACTTATAGGTATGAAAACGGAAAAATCTAATTAAGTCGCAAGGATTTCCTTGCGCTTTCGATAATGACGAAGCTTTAGAGCAAGCTTTGCATATGTTTTGGCGCAAGGATTATCTGGGAGCATCCCTTATAAAGCTAACTGAGGCGATCGGCATTAACTGTCGGAGCCGAATGGCACGCTTGTAAAGCCCAAAGGTTTGTGTTGTCTTGTTCCCAGCCTGGAGGCTGGGAATATATTTAAAGTGGGCTTCTGCCTCTTGTCAAGCTACTGGAGGCGGAGCTGACAAGAATGAGTTAAGAGCCTAGAAACTCTTAACCAGTCAGATCAAGGGCTGTATCTTTTCTTAGTACCATTCCTGTCTGAGTCTCTATGCTACCTTTGCTAATAAGGAAACTTTATTCCGCTTCTTTAATTTACTAAAATCTTAGTCCAGGGTCTTTATAGGTTTGCATTTTTTTTGATTGTATTTATAACACTAATTGCATTGATTAGTCGAATAAAAGGTGCTATCCATAAGACCAAAAAAATCAAGTGTTTCTTATTTTTGTGTGCTAAAAGTGATAGAAAAATAATGCTTATATTTAGCTCGATAAAATTAACTTAAATAAAAGTTAGTCCGTCCTTTCAATAAAATCGCATTACAAAACTTTTTCTTATAGCTTCATATTAAACTTATATAACTACTGACAGTGTAACACTTAATAAAGTTCTGATTATTCAATTGCTTGTGGAATAAGTTTTACAGAAACTTTATCGTAATGCATATTAAGTAAGAGTCTAAATTGGGAAGCATAATATATAACCTTGTCAGGGTTGGGTTCCATGAGAGCTAATTTTACTGGAATGTGAATTAAAAATACTTTTTTATCAGAATAGCTCGGAACTAATTTACCAACTATCAAACAAAATCTATGAAGCTCAATCACAAGCTTAATCTATACTCGTTTCTAGATAGTTTTCCATTACTCAAAAAAAGTTACACCGCTAAAATCATGTTGGTGGCATTTTTGGGTACTCATATACCACTTCTAAGCTTACTCTTGAGTTTCGTTATCTCAAACTCCTATTCCTTGGAGATGGCGATTCGAGTGATGCTTATTGCTCTGTTGGCTACTTTAGCGGGTACAGCCGCCACTCTCTACGCACTACACCACCTGCTCAAACCGGTTATTTTGACATCTGTGGCATTGCAAAATTATCTAAACACCAAAACCTTACCTGAATTGCCCACAGATTTTGCTGATGAAGCCGGTACATTGATGGCGGATACTTCACAAACTCTTTACAAATTAGATGAATTAATTCATTACATCAGTAATTATGACGATCTAACTGGATTGCCCAATCGCGATTTATTTCGCGATCGCCTCCATGAGACTCTATCTCAACCTGAAAATAATCAGCGCTTTGTAGCAGTCTTTTTATTGGGTATTGATGATTTCACTGCTATGAGTCATGGTTTGGAGCATGAAACAACAAATTTGTTGTTAAGAGCAGTCGCTCAGAGGTTATCACTTTGTATGACACAAACAGATATTCTTGCCCATTTGAGTGGAGATGAATTTGCCATTGCTCGTATAGACATTGTTTCTTTTGAAAGTGTGATTAAGCTATCTCAGATGGTATTAAGTACCCTGAGCAAACCTTTTTCTATACAGGGTAACTTGATTCATATCACCGCCAGCATTGGCATCACAATTAATGGAATAAATGAGCGTAATAGCGTAGATCAACTTTTGCAACAGGCTCATATCGCACTGTACCAGGCCAAGCAGCAAGGACGTAGCAAATACCAATTCTATTCGCCGGAAATTAATGCTCAGTTGCAGGAGCGAATAACTTTAGAAAATGAATTACGTGGAGCGCTTGAGCGCAATGAAATGCTGGTTTATTATCAACCTTTAATTGATTTACACAGCGGACAAATTACAGCTATGGAAGCCTTGGTTCGCTGGCAGCATCCTAAATTAGGTTTGGTTTCTCCAACAAAGTTTATTCCCATTGCTGAAGCCAATGGTTTGATCCTACCAATTGGTGAATGGGTCTTGCGAACTGCTTGTGCCCAAAACCGTGCTTGGCAGCTTGCTGGATTTAACCCAATTCGGATATCTGTAAATCTGTCAGCCCGACAGTTTGAACTACCAAATCTGGTTGAGGTCGTCAGTCAAATTCTTGAGGAAACTGGACTTCAAGTATCTTACCTGGAATTGGAAGTGACAGAAAGCTTCTTAATGGCTGATATGGAGCGATCAATTAAAACCTTAAAACAATTACGAGAACTGGGTATATGCTTGGCTCTAGATGACTTCGGTACTGGTTATTCTTCTCTCAACTACTTGAAGCGCTTTCCTGTGAATATGCTCAAGATCGATCGGTCATTTGTACAAGATGTCACGTCCAATCCTGATAGTGCCGCCGTCACGAATGCGATTATTGCTCTGGCAAAAAGCCTGCGGTTGAACATCACAGCAGAGGGTGTGGAAACCCAAGAACAGCTTGACTACCTGAAAATGCTGGGATGTGATGAAGGTCAGGGTTACTACTTCAGTTGTCCTGTACCCGCCGATCTAATTACCCCGATGTTGCAGAAAATTTCTCAGCAGATGGAGACAATTGCAGCATAAGTCGATACCTAAGCCATTACAACGTGTTCTATTTTGCACCTATCTCGGCGGCGGCGACCCGAATACTTGTAAACCGCTACCTACCTAGATTGAGATTCTTTTTGTGTGGAAGCGGGGCTTCCACACAAAAAATTATCTGAGTTTAGCCGCATTAAAATCTATTGGCAAATTTGCAGTAGTAAAAGGTGAGGCTAGTTTTATAGAGAACTGCGATCGCCCATTGTCTGCGAAATCCTCGATCTTCATACGACTGCCAGTATGTATCCGGCAATTTCCACTGAGGATTTGTTAAACATTCCGATCGCGCTACCGCAAGAATCTACTCGCCAGAAAATCACAGAAAAGGTCAGAGCATCTCGCAAAGCGCGAGAGCAATCCAAACAACTGCTAGAAATTGCTAAAACAGGAGTAGAACGTGCGATTGAGACTGATGAAGCGACAGCCACAATTTGGATAAACCAACAACTTGAAGCCTTGGGGGTAAAACTGACATGATTGCTCAACCTGAGACAAAACACTACACCGTTGAAGAGTACCTGGAACTTGAAATCGCCTCCGATATCCGCAACGAATACCGCGATGGAGAAATTGTCCCTATGACAGGTGGAACACCCAACCACAATGATATTGCTGGAAACTTGTATATTTTGCTCAAATCTGCCCTAAAAGGCAAAGACTACCGGACTTTTTATGCCGATCAACGACTTTGGATTCCCAGTGCCAGCCTATATACCTATCCCGATGTGATGGTTCTGCCTAAACTCTTAGAACTTCAAGCTGGACGCAAAGATACCGTGGTGAACCCCTGCTTTATCGCTGAAGTGTTGTCTAAGTCCACCCAAAACTATGACCGAGGTGAGAAATTTGTTGCCTATCGTAAAATTCTTACCTTCCAAGAATATTTACTGATCGATCAATATCGCATACACGTTGAGCATCATGTTAAAACAGCCGCTCATCAGTGGCTATTTTCAGAATACGACGATCCATCTGTCACCCTTTCTTTGAGTACCTTTGAGTTGCAAATTCAAATTGCAAAACTTTACGAAAATATTGATTTTTCAACCGTTTGAGTTGAATGGCTAAAACACAAGTAGAGCAGGCGATAGAAACCGATGAAGCGATCGCAATGACTTGGATAAACCAACAACTTGAAACCTTTGCTAAGAAAGATCGCAGTATTCAGAATGATATACAACCTGTTATCGAACAACTTCAGCAGGGAGAGTTGCCAGGAGATCAAATACCTGGTGTTGGTTATCTCTTGATTCAGCAATACCTATTTTGAAATTGTGGAAAGCTTTGCAACCATCTGAGTTCGAGATGAAACCTCAAGCTTGCGAAACATCCTTTTTAAAGCTTGCTTGACAGAGTTTTCAGTAATCCAAAGTTCAGCACTAATTTCTGCATTGGTTTGCCCTTGAGCCACCAAGTCAGCAATTTGCATTTCACGAGGCGTTAAACGCTCTGTCTGTAATATTAGTGGATATTGCCGCGCCATTGCCACCCAAGTAGAAATATGCAAACAAAGCGCACTCAAATCTGTAAGATTTTGTGAATCAAATGCAGGCATTCCTTGCTGACGAGTAAAACCTACCGCGCCGACTAAATGACCATTGCTGACAATTGGCCCTGCCATAACGTGCCAGTGATCGGCACGAGGACAAATCAACTTCCATGTTTTCGGTTCTACTACCAAAGCTTCATGAACAGGGGCATGATGTTCTAGCAAGTAGCGTGCAACTGGATTGTGTTGGGGTGATAATGCGGTTTCCACTGCTTTTTGGAGCTTGCTGTTAGCTAGAGGAATTTGAGCAAAGAAAAACAGCCCACATCGTGTAGCTGAAAAATATTCACTCATTTCGGTGCGTATGTGCGATCGCAACGTCTCTTCATCTTTAGCTTGAGCAATTGCATGAAACAGAGTTTGTAAGGCAATCATGATTGGCAAATTGTACCCTTTCGAGGTCTAGGCGCAGTATAGCAACCAGACTTATCTTAGCTTTAGTCATTTGTCATTTGTCATTTGTCATTTGTCATTAGTTTTTTTGGGCACTCTCTTGCAAGGTATGTACCAAAAAACTCTTTATCAATGACTAATGACCAATGACTAATTTATTTGCTTTTTTTGGATTACTTAATCATGACTCTAAATCCTGGCATTGATGATACACAGATATCCGGGCGCTGGATTAAAATTAGTTTTTTTATCGCAGTAGTGTTTCTTCATCTCTGTTTAGCAATCCAAGTATTCAGTGTTGGACTGGCTTACTTTTACAACTCTAATTGGTGGAACCTACATATCTGGCTCGTGCGAGGATATAGCGGACTCTCACTAATTTTGTTGATATGGGTGTTTCTAATACCGTTTCCTTCAAGAGTCCAGCGCCTTACAGCAGGTATTCCAGTGCTGCTAGGACTGCAATTTCTCACAATTCACTTGAAGACTTCTTTTCCTTTAGCAGTCTTCCATCCACTTATCGGCTTTTCCTTATTCTCTATTTCTACAACCCTAGTTCATCGAACATTTCGCATTGTATTTCCTAACCACAACCAAGACTAAATCCTTAACTTTCAATTCTTTAAGGATAGATTTCATAGCAACTTTCATCAGGAGATTGATTCATGACTTACTCACAAAAACATATTATTGGTTTGGTACTTTATCCTGGCATGACAGCACTTGATATTGTGGGGCCCCAGACAGTTTTTAATTCGCTTCCTAGTGTCCAGATCCACCGCATCTGGAAAGCTTTAGACCCGATCGAAACCGATGACGGAATGAAGATTTTGCCCGATACCACCTTTGAAAATTGCCCACCTTTAGACGCGATCTGCGTCGGCGGCGGTTTAGGACAGAGTGCAGTAGTAAACGATCCAGAAGTGCTTGAGTTTTTCCACAAACAGGGGAGCACGGCAAAGTTCATCACCTCTGTGTGCGGCGGGTCTGAGTTTTTAGCGAAGGCAGGACTACTACAAGGCTATCGAGCGGCGACTCACTGGATGATGCGCGAACAACTCGCAACGTTGGGCGTTGAGGTCGGAACGGAGCGAGTTGTGATTGACCGAAATCGCATAACTGGTGGGGGGGTTACAGCAGGCATTGATTTTGGTCTAACGATCGCTGAAGTCCTTTGTGGTGAAGAAGCCGCCAAGATCGCTCAACTATTAATGGAGTACGATCCAGCTCCTCCATTCGATGTCGGTTCACCCGAAAAAGCGGGGGCTGAGTTAGTCAATAAAGCAATGTTATATGCTACGGGGACATTGGGTTTAAACGTAAAATAGGCAGTCTGACATGACCACAAATTCGGAAATTGAACGTGTTCTCACACGTTGGATACAAATCCGTTTTTATACGACTTAAATCGTCTTTAACCTCTGCTTGATTGCTCAGTTATTAACGATTGGGGTTGCCTAGTTCAACGATCCTGCTTGGTGGACTATTCATTAGACCTCTTGCAAAAGTCCTTAACACCCCACCCCCAACCCCTCCCCGCTCTTCGGGAGGGGAGACAAAGCGTAGCTTTGGCGGGGTGGGGTTCTTTCTTATTTTTGATTTATGCAAGAGGTCTATTCATGTTTGGCTCGTGCGAGAGTACAGTGGACTGTCCTTTTTATTACTAGGAGGGTTGTTGAGCGCCTCATTTCAGACAGAAGCTATGGGTATAGAGCAGCATCAGCATAAAAAAATGTATCGAGATGCGCTATCGACGCGATCCAACGTTTCTCCTGCTTCCTGAATTTGGATGCTCTCAATATTCCCAATAACCGCACCTTTACCGACGGACACCACTACCGCCATCAAGATTAAAATCTCTTAACCTTTCGTTACAATGAAGACATCGAGAAGGATGAAAGCAAACCTCTCGAAGCTGAAATCAAAGGTGAACGACATGAATGGCACAATTCGCGTTGGTAATCTCTTCGGAATTCCCTTCTATATCCATCCATCATGGTTTTTAGTTCTGGGTTTAGTAACTTGGAGCTATAGCAGTGGACTGGCGGCACAATTTCCCCAATTGTCTGCGGGATTAGCTTTGGTACTAGGATTGATGACAGCGCTGATGTTATTTGCCTCTGTCGTCGCCCATGAATTAGGCCACAGTTTTGTTGCGATTCGCCAGGGAATTGATGTCAAATCCATCACGCTGTTTATATTTGGCGGTTTGGCGAGCTTAGAAAAAGAGTCGAAAACTCCAGGTGAAGCTTTCTGGGTAGCGATCGCCGGGCCAATGGTAAGCCTACTATTGTGCGGTATCGTTATAGCTATTGGTACTACTACTGCTGCATCAGGGCCGTTAGCTGCAATTCTTGGTGTTCTAGCTTCGGTTAATTTGGCGTTAGCACTGTTTAACCTGATTCCTGGCTTGCCCTTAGATGGCGGAAATATACTGAAAGCCCTAGTTTGGAAAATTACAGGTAATCCTTATAAAGGTGTAACCTTTGCTAGTCGAGTCGGGCAAATCTTTGGTTGGGTAGCAATTCTTTCTGGTGTACTTCCTCTACTATTATTTGGCAACTCCGGTAACTTCTGGAACTTGTTAATTGGCTTCTTCTTGTTGCAAAATGCTGGTAATTCAGCTCAATTTGCCAAAGTCCAAGAAAAACTCACAGGTTTGACAGCCGAAGATGCTGTAACTCATGACAGCCCGATTGTATCTGCTAATCTTACCTTAAGAGAGTTTGCCGATGAGCAAGTCATAAGTGGGCAAAACTGGCATCGGTTCTTAGTGACTGATGATGATGGACAATTAGTAGGTGCGATCGCAATTGATAATTTAAGAACCATTCCTACAGCACTGTGGTCAGAAACTCAAGTTAAAGAAATCATGCGACCAATTACTGAATCTACCACAGTCCAATCAGATCAACCTCTGCTGGAAGTCATGCAGTTACTCGAACAACAAAAACTATCTGTGCTTCCCGTGATTCGTGAGAATGGCGTTCTAGTTGGAATCTTAGAAAAAGCTGCAATTATCCAGCTACTTCAAAACCGAACCCAACCTAACCCTGCATAAAGACGCAATTCATCCCGTATATCAAAAAACGCTAAACCCTTGTAGAGACGCGACAAATCGCGTCTCTACATTTTTGTCACCCAAATTTTTGGTTGTATGAAAAAACTCCGTACAATTGAAAGAGCCTTCTTGATTATTGCCTCTTATCTGTCCCCGCAAATAAGTTCAAAAATCAAATCGGATTGTTATGTAGCACTCCTATTTAATTTTTGAACAAAACTTAGTATATATCTATTCCCTATTCCCTGTATTTCTGTTCCAAGGATTTTTACGAGATATCAGGTATATCCCTAGCAATGATAGACCCAACACTGACGCAGGTTCGGGTATAGTTTTGATTTTGGCATAAATAGCTGTTGTAGTTGTAGCTTGTTCAAGAGCCTTAATACTTATCTGGCGACCGTCTAGATTAAAACCGATTAACTCAAGGGTATATTTATTACTTCCAAAGGTGAAATTGCGATTACTCAAATTTGTATCTAAAAATACCAAGTCTGCACTCTTTTCAGGATCTTTTGGGTCGTTAAGTGTATTTACTAAACGCAAGTTGAAGTCAAAAACTTGGCTGGTTCCCACAGGTGGGCTGAAAGATAGATTGAGATTTAAAGGTACAAATCCAACGCTTGAATCAGTGCGTACCTTACCATTAAAGTAAGTTAAATCAGCTATTTTGAATACAGAGTTAATGTCCGCAGAAAAGGAAGTTCCATTAGAGGTTAGTTTATTTGGTAGTCCTGGCGGCAAATCAGCTTGACCCCAGGTAAATGTGTTACTTCCCACACCTGTATATATGGGATTAGTATCATTGATTCCTGGAATAGGATTTCCCCATGTCGCACTAGAGATGCCAGAAAAAGTTAGAGCTTGTGCTTGACCAGAGAAACTAAATCCTGTGGCCGAACTCACAAAAAAACTAGATATAGCAGTAGCGAAAACAAAGCTTAGTTTCATAATTCTAGGTTTAAACGTTCATTCTGGAGCTTCTTTCAAGTAGGTATTCAGTCTACCTTAGTAAATTTACGGAAAATACGCCAATGTCTTCTTGTATTTTTTATAAAATATTTATGTGTATTTCAAAATAATTTAATGAATAATTTATATTTATGAAGTTAATATTATGAGTTGTTAAAATATATTTCACTAGTTTGTAATTAGTAAAACAGTAAACCTATTGCAAAATCTCCCTAACACACTACCTCTGAGCAAGAGTGGAGACTTTAAGGTAAGTCAAAAGCGAATAGGGTTCTTTTTTGATTTATGCAAGAAGTCTAGTAATTACGTAGGCAATTACGTAGGCGTAGCCCGTCGTAAACATCGCTACCTTACTTGACTTACCAATAAATTGTCAAGCTGATATGAAGTTACAGTTTTTTGACATTCTCCGCACTATGGAGAGCAATGGAATTCATAATTTTGACAAAATCTCTGGTAACAACTGGCTAGGAACTTTAGATAAAGCCAGATTTTGTCCCTGTATCCCTAACTCATTATGAAAAGCACGAATAGTTTTCACCACATAAGCAAAGGTTGTTTGATAAGCCTCTGGTTGTTTACTTAATCCGTTTAAGGCTTGCAAATGGTTATCTAATGCTACTTCTAAGTGTTGAGAGCGTGTCGCTTTGTCAATATTAAAAGACTTATCTATTACTAGCTGATAATGTGCTAATCCCAGGTTATTGTGAGAGGCAAGCAAATCAAAACTTAAAGAAGTACCGCTAAGTGAGTGAGCTAAAGCTATAGCTTCCTCATAAGCGTTGATACATAGTTGCAGATATTTTTGCCGTGCCTCTTTGGTAGTTTCAGATAGGTTTGCTAAATGCCAGTAGGCAGTACCCAGATTATTTTGTGTAGCAGCGCAGGCACTGGGAACATTAGCTGGAGTGCGATACTTGAGAGCTTCGCTATAAACATCTATGGCTAGCTGGAGATTTTGGGCAGGTTGTTCGTATTGTGCTAGATTCCAAAACGCAGTACCGATATTGTTTTGAATCATGCCATACTTGAGCGGTTCTGCTTCCGGGTTGTAGTGTCTAAGTGCTTCATTGTAAGCTGCGATCGCTTTCTTTAAATGCACAATCGGTTGGTTGTATTGCCCTAAATGCCAGTAAGCAGTACCCAAATTATTTTGGCAAGCTGCATACTTTAATGAATCCATTTCAGCTGTACGGTAGCTGAGTGCTTCACTGTAAGCCAAAATTGCCTGCTGCCAATTTTCCGCTGGGTGAGAGAAACGAGCTAAATCACCATAGGCTGTCCCCAAATTATTTTGTACGCGAGCATAAGTTTCCGAATGTGTCTGAGGCGAAATTATCTTTAACGCCAACTGATAAAATTCTATTGCCTGCTCTATATAAGTTTGTCCCTCTTCAGAATTGGGTGGTGTGCGGTATAGCATCCAGTAGAGTGTACCCAAATCATTCAAGATATCTGGGAGTTGCGGTGAGCTTTCGTCATAGCTAATTGCTTCCTGATAGGCAATAATTGCCACCATTAGGTTTTCTAAAGTTGCCTCTCCTTGCTCAATGCGAAGACGGTATAAAGTACCCAAGCGATGATAAGCCTCTGCCAGTATCTCCTCCGAAACTCGCTTTTCGTGTAATTCTTCAATCTCCAATAAAATCTGCTGTGGTTGTAAGGAATTCTCTGTATTTTGAGCAGCACTTGTATTAATTGTTGCTGTTACTAGCTCCCTTAACTCACTGCTAATATGAGATAAAGATGACAGCGATTGATTATTACTTCCATTACCAGACCGATTTGTAGATTCCTGTTGTTGTGGTGTAGCCTTCAAGAAATCTGCTGTTGATGGTGGAACTTCCTCAGTTTGGTGTACGCGATTCCCTTGTATCTCTACTGAAAAATCAGAATCATTCTCAAACTTGAACTCAGTGGCTGCGGTTCTGAGTTCTGCTTGGTTAGCTGATTCATCTAGAATCGACTGTTCAATATTCCCTAAATCCAAGCTTCCTGAACGTGAAAAACGTTCTGGATAGGCCAAATTCTGAGTTGCTGGTGTGGGTTCTCCAGCAAACACAAATACGCCAGTACGACAACGCCAAAACTGTGGTGCTGATTGCTTAATAGCCGACAACCAAGGACGTGGTATCCACAAAAGCAAATTAGATTCTAGGAATCGGCTGGATTCTTGTGTAGAGAAATATTGTTCGCTTAAGCGGAGATAGTGCAAAAATAAACGCTGTGTTGCAACTGGTTGCTTCGTAAGATGTTCCACGCCGACAATCTGAAATGCTGGTACTGGAAAAGGTCTTCCCGGAGTATCTTTTGATGCCTCAACAATTGGCGGTGGGTAATTAGTTAACCATTGATTAATCTGAATTATGGGATTGGGATCGTTTAAATTCAAACGCAACGTGACTAATCGCGGATAAGCTGGAGTGCTATTTTCCTGAGCATTTGATGATTGATATAGCACCTGTCCAACAGGATAAGCCAATGTAGAATGCAAACGGGCTGCTACCTGATTTCTTAAGTATAAATCATCACAAACTGCCAAAAGAATTTGTCGTCGTAAGCCAAGACTTAAGGCAAGTTTCAGGCGGTGATATACTTGCCGATTCCAAGTAGAATTATTGTTGTGTGCAGTATCATTCACGCTCATAGCGGCTAAAAAGCCAAAACATAGTACATATCACCTTTCTGGGTGCATTCAAGTGGGCTAAAGTCATAATAAAAATGATTTTTAATAAGTAGATGTTGTGCTGCTTGGGATATATTGAGCCTTTAATTATAGTAGGAATAATAAAGTATAATTATATACTTTCATTCCTAGTTCAATTTTAACAAAAAATAAAAAAGCAGGCCCCTCTTAAAATCGGAACCTGAAATACTATAAAAAAGATGAAGTTTTCTTAAAATGTTTTACGATCAACTGCTCTTAGAAACAAAGAAGGCGACTAGAATCAAGCCGGCAACCAAAGCTGTAGCGGCAATTCCTAGTATGATGTAAGTTCGCTTTTGCCCTTCTGTGGGAGGTTCTGCTTGATAAACCTTTGGTTCCCGAGCAAAATTATTCAGAAGACCGCCTTCTTCATTGGTATAGGGCATGAATGAATTCCTTTATCTTTATCGTTAATTTAATGTTACATAAATGCTAAATCTGGTCTTAAACTGCTAGATAAATCGTTACATTTGTCATTTGTCATTTGTCATTGGGCATTGGGCATTGGGCATTGGGCATTGAGAAGAGACAACGTAGACAACGAAGATGGGGAAATAAGGGAGAGACTTGTAATAATTCCCCCTTGTCCCCCTTGTCCCCCATGCCCTATGCCCCATGCCCCTTAACTAGTAATCGTCCCAGTTAGAGGTGAACTAGGACTGGCGTAATCTTTAATAGGCATTCTGCCGGCAAGGTATGCTAGACGACCGGCGACTGTCGCTAAATTCATCGCATGAGCCATTGCTGCTGGTTTTGGAGAAAGAGCGATCGCACTATTAATCAACAAGGCATCTGCTCCCAATTCCATTGCCTGAGCGGCTTCTGAGGGTGAACCAATACCAGCATCTACTACCACTGGCACACCTGCATTTTCGATGATTATTTGGATATTGGCAGTTGTTTTCAGTCCTTGTCCAGAACCAATTGGTGATGCCAAAGGCATGACTGTAGCACAGCCTACTTCTTCTAAACGCTTGGCTAACATCGGGTCAGCATTGATATAGGGTAATACTGCAAAGCCTTCTTTAACTAGTTGTTCTGCTGCTTGCAATGTCCCAATCGGATCTGGGAGTAAATACTTAAGGTCAGGTATTACTTCTAACTTTATAAAGTTATTATCTTCTTGCCCCAATAATTTCGCCATTTCTCGCCCCAAACGCGCCACCCGAATCGCCTCTTCGGCAGTTTGACAACCTGCGGTATTGGGTAACATCCAGATTTTTGTCCAATCCAAGGCTTCAGCTAAACCTTCATGTCCCGGAGCCTTGGTTTGTACCCGTCGTACTGCTACGGTGACAATTTGGCAATCGCTGGCGGCGACGCTTTGCTGCATTTCCTCAATGCTGCGATACTTACCAGTTCCCGTCATCAAGCGGGATTGGAAGGTTTTGCCAGCGATAATCAATGGGGAATCGGTAGAGACGCGATTAATCGCATCCGTGGGGAGTGGAGATATAGCAGAGTGATGTCCGTTAGAGAAATTAGCAGAGTGAGTCAGCATTGGGGTGGAGGTAGATGACTTGGACTGAAAACGCGAATAGTGAAAATCAGCAAGTAGGGGGTCAGATTTTTGTTCTAAGATTAAATCGGCAATCAAAGCGGCGGTTACGGGCGCAAGTAGAATTCCGTTGCGGTAATGACCTGTAGCAAAGGTTAAATTTTGACAGTGGCTAGTGCCAAGAATGGGCAATTCATCAGGGGTGGTTGGGCGAAATCCCCACCAAAATTCTTGGATGGGATAATGCTTTAATTGGGGATACAGCCGGATAGCACCTTGTAGTAATTTTTGAATACCTTCTGGGGTGTTGTTGGGGATAAAGCCAACGTCTTCACTGGTTGCGCCAATAACCAGGCGATCGCGTCTTGGTACGATGTAAATATCCTGCCCAAACAAAACCCGCTTCAAAGGCAATTCCGGCGAAATTTCTGGTATCCGCACACTCAGCATTTGTCCTTTTCTAGGTAGCACGGGTAGCGGTAACAACTCATTTGACCAAGCACCTGAAGCTAAAACATAGTGCGCGGCGCGAATTATTCCAGCATTGGTTTGCACGCCAACCACTTGTCCCTGCTGCTGTAAAAATGCTTCTACTGTAATGCCGTCTTTGAGTTCAACACCAACAGACTCAGCTGCCGTCCGCAATACATGAGCTAGAGCCTTATTATCAACTTGGGCGTCTTCAGGATACCACCAGCCACCAACTACCTCGGCTCCCAATCCTGGCTGATATTGATGAATTGCCTCTTTGTTTAACCAGTAACAGGGGGATGAGGGAGATGAGGAGGAAAGACTTTCCCCTCTGCTCCTCTGTTCCCCTGCTCCCCTGCCCCCCTGCCCCCCTGCCTCCTCAAAGACGGGTGCAAGGATACCACAGGCACGATAGCCAGTATTTAAGCCGGTCAGTTCTTCTAATTTGCGCGTCCAGTCGGGATATAAGGCACGCGATCGCCAACACAAGGAAAGCATTGCTTCATTAGCGATGTTTTCCGCATCTGGTGCCAACATCCCGGCGGCGGCGTGGGTAGCGGCAGCCTGAAAGTCACGACAAAGCACGGTGACGTTTGTCCCGCGCAATTTTAGTTCAATGGCGATCGCTAAACCAATAACGCCGCCACCAATAATCACAGTCTCACTAATCATTAGTCATTAGTCATTAGTCATTTGTCATTAGTCATTTGTCATTTGTCATTGGTACATAACTAATAACTCATAACTCATAACTCATAACTTATAACTTATAACTTGTAACTAAAGACGGGTCTGAAGACGGATCTGATCGTTACCACAAGGCGCGAATTGGTTCGTTGCTTTGATTTGTATTGCTAGATGGTGTGCTTGTTTCTGAAGAATTTGTATTGCCGTCTGTTGTAGTGTCAGTTGAGTCATCAGCAGAATTCTGGGCAACGTTACTTCTGTTGTCAGGTCTTGGGGCTACAATAGAGCGCCTGTTTTCGTTTGTTTGAGTTGTTTCGTTTCCTTCGGTTGCAGTTTCTTCATTCTTGCTGCCAGCACTGCTATTAACATTGATATTAGCTGGCAGGACTTCTGATTTCTTGTCACTAGGAGCGTTAGCAGTTTGTACGCCCATCGGAAAGTTGATGCCTAGTAATGTACCAAGCAGAATGGCTAAACCTCCAGCCATTAAAATTAAGGGTGTCCATCTACCCATCTTGTCTTAACTCCTTTTTACCTTTTTTTGGTGTCCACACTATTCGAGAACCTTGTCCCCAAAATCCATCAAACTTTGTCACTTTCACATCGCCTAAAATCTGAGTTTGACAGGCTAAACGTAAGTCTGTTGTAGGAGAATGGGGAGGAAGCGAACGCCGCGCAGGGTCGCGCCAATTCGCTGCTGAGACTTTGCCCTCTACCTTAACCGCGCAGGTACCACAACTGCCAATGCCCCGACAGTTTATTACCTTAGCATCGTCATTGTAGAGGTTAATACCATTTTGCAGTAAAATCTTGCGGAGATTACTTCCATGCTCGCAATCAATTGTTTTACCTTCAGCTATTACTTTAGGCATTTTTAAACTGCCAAACTGGCTTTTTGTTGTATATTGACACATTGCCTCGAAAGTTGTCTCGTCGGTCCCAGTTTTATGACCACAAATTCTTCACCTCAACTTTGGCTTTATGACACTACATTACGGGATGGCACTCAGCGCGAGGGGCTATCTGTATCGATAGAAGATAAGTTACGCATTGCCCGTAGACTCGATCGACTGGGAATTCCCTTTATTGAAGGCGGCTGGCCTGGTGCCAATCCCAAGGATGTACAATTTTTCTGGCAACTCCAAGAAGATCCGCTAAAACAAGCTGAAATTGTTGCTTTTTGTTCGACTCGCCGCCCCAATTCCACAGCCGCCACCGAACCGATGCTACAGGATATTTTGGCTGCGGGAACTCGCTGGGTAACGATTTTTGGCAAGTCTTGGGATTTACATGTGACAACCGGACTCAAGACGACATTAGAAGAAAATTTGGCAATGATTCGCGACACCATTGAGTACCTTCGTTCTCAAGGTCGTCGGATTATCTACGATGCCGAACATTGGTTTGATGGCTATAAGCACAATCGAGATTATGCTTTACAGACATTAGAGGTTGCGATCGCCTCTGGTGCGGAATGGCTAGTTCTCTGTGATACCAATGGCGGCACTTTACCCCACGAAATTAGCCAAATTGTTCAAGATGTAGTAAGTATGACTGGGGAACTGGGGACTGGGGACTGGGGACTGGGGACTAGGAAAGACTCTTCCCAATTCCCAATCCCTAATCCCCAATCCCTAATCCCCCAAATTGGAATTCATACTCACAACGATTCGGAAATGGCGGTTGCTAACGCAATCGCCGCCGTGATGGCAGGGGCAAAGATGGTACAGGGCACAATTAATGGTTACGGTGAACGTTGCGGTAATGCTAACCTCTGTTCGTTAATTCCCAATTTACAACTGAAGGCGGGTTACAGTTGTATCACAGAAGACCAGCTTACAGAACTTACAGAAGCTAGTCGTTTTGTGAGTGAGGTCGTCAACCTGGCGCCAGATGAACACGCTCCCTTTGTGGGACATTCGGCTTTTGCCCATAAGGGCGGTATTCATGTATCAGCTGTAGAACGTAATCCCCTAACTTACGAACACATTCAGCCGGAACAAGTCGGGAATCGTCGACGCATTGTGATTTCGGAACAGTCTGGACTGAGCAATGTTTTAGCCAAAGCCCGCAGTTTTGGGATTGAATTGGATCAACAAAAAGCAGAGGCTAGGGAAATTCTCCAGCGTCTCAAAGATTTGGAAAGTGAAGGATTTCAATTTGAAGCAGCAGAGGCCAGTTTTGTGCTGTTGATGCACGAAGCTTTGGGAGGCCGCCAGAAGTTTTTTGAAGTCAAAGGTTTTCAAGTCCACTGCGACTTGATTGAGGGAAAAGAAACTAGCAATGCCCTAGCTACAGTCAAAGTCGCTGTTGACGGCAAAAATATTTTGGAGGCGGCGGAAGGTAACGGGCCTGTTGCAGCTTTGGATGTAGCTTTACGCAAGGCTTTAGTGAACTTTTATCCTCAGATTGCAACCTTTGATTTGACAGATTACAAAGTGCGGATTCTCAACGGACATACGGGCACTGCGGCAAAAACTCGTGTGTTGGTAGAATCAGGCAATGGTCGTCAACGCTGGACGACGGTAGGGGTTTCCACCAATATTTTGGCGGCTTCCTATCAAGCAGTGGTGGAGGGCTTAGAATACGGTTTGTTGTTACATTCCCAAGCAGAAGCAGCTTTAAAAGCTTCTAGTTGACAAAAGGGATATGTAGTGTATTTACGGTTCGGGGAAAGGGGAAAGGGGAAAGGGGGAGAAAAATCTTTCACCCAAACCCAGTAACCTTTTCCCCAAAGCTAATTCTGAGTTCAAAATACTTATCCGAACCGGATTGTATGTAGTGTAGGGAAAAGGTTTGCGTTTTTCGATAGTAAGAAGCGATCGCCAAATAGCGATCGCTTCTCACGATCTATTAAAAATTTTCTGCTTATATAGCGAAAAAGCCGTTGTGAAAAGTAGCTCTACCAATTGCGCCATCCACCTTTGGGTGCAACTTCATGATTAGACTTCAGCCCGTGACTGTGCAACAGAGTTTGATATTCGGTGCTGCTTGCCCAACGGTCAATTTCTCGCGCCCGCAGTACTGGTACTGGATGGGTTAATTGGGCTGTGCGAGCAGCTTTGACCATTTCACCCAGTTCTGTCTTGCTAATATCATCGTAAGCGCGGGCTTGGGCAACAAAGGCATCGAGATTCAGTTGGGGCGCTAAGGTAGGAGAACCACCAGCCAACTTCATCAACACGGACATAACCACTTTCGGGTCTTGAGTTGCTAGTAATGCGGCGCGATCGCAGGTAAACTCAGCACAACGTACCCATTCCAAAAGTTGCGCCTGTATGGCTTGAGCCACGAAGGTTCCGACATTGGGCACAATCGCCGCAGCTAATATTAGTAAATTTACAGGTGTCAAGTAAACGCTATGGTCACACTTGAGATGCCCTAACTCGTGGGCGATTACTGCTTGTATTTCCTCTGGTGTAAGGATATCAATCAGGGAAGTGTGTACCACCACAAAAGGCTGCTTACCGCGCACAGCAAAAGTATAGGCGTTAGGAGCCGGATGTTGCCGAACGTACAACTGGGGAGGATCGATATCCAGGATTTTACAGGCATCTAACAATAGCTTGTATAAATCGGGTAGTTGCTTTTCACCCACCAAAATGCTAGAGGCAATATTTTCCACATAAAAAACCTGCTCTGCCATTGGCCCGAGCCAATTTCGCACCAACATATCTATGCCTGGTATCTGCTTGAGCGCTCTGGTAGCTTCCAGGTCTAATGGATGACGAAATGAGTCAGCTTTTAAACCAATCAGCGGGGTTTTGAAGAAAGACATAGTGCAACAAGCTATAAAAAACACAACTATGGAATTTGGCTGGATAGATAAACAGCCTCCCACAGTTAGTATAACGATTTCAGTTAGGGGTTTCCTTTCTTGCATATTCGTAACCTTTGGTATCACTGCTCATGTCAAGCCCTTCGGGCAGGGAAAAGGTTAAAGGGAATTCCATAACTAAAGTTAGGAGCTTGATACGAGGCGAGGACGCTGTATTTCTCGTACTACGTATCTCGAAATACATCTTTTTCCTTCTCCATGTTTAAAAACAGGGGCTTGTACCCTTTCCCTTCCCCCCTCTTTGGTCATAGTTGATATCGAAGTCACCCCTTTTCTGCATACGTCTACCAAGCAAACCCTCTCCTTTAGTGTCCGTTGCAGTTAATCTTGATTGGACACACTAATTCACGCTTGGAGAATTGAATGCGCTTTGATTTTTGTACTTTAACTTTATGTGTTCTCGCATTAGCGGCAACAAGTGGGCACGCCTCTTTGTCTACCAACATTCCAGCACTGGTGATGACTAGCCCAAATTCAGCTTTTGCCAACTACGAAGATAAATGCAGCAACGGCGGCAATCTTGACAATGTAAATCGCGAGAAGTTTCTTAAACTTATGCTTGCCGATCAAAAATCAAAGCTATCTCAACTGAAAGTAGCTCTCCTCAATGAAATTAAACAAAGTGGTGATATAGCAACCGCCAAGGCGGTTAAGCCGCTGTGTGAAGCACAGCTTCCATCGCATCTCTCAGACAGCCAAATTGAATTATTTGCTTACGAATTCGGCTTTTTAACCATGACCAACATCGCTCAATTTTGTTAAGCTC
>NZ_JAVRBQ020000157.1:0-21979 GCF_034531215.2 Nostoc sp. ChiSLP03a | reverse complement strand
CTTCTGTTGCTTGACGATAACCAACTAACAATTCTTCTTGGCTTAAGTGGTTAGCGATCGCAATCTGTTTCGGCATAGTACTTGAATAGATGCACTGCAACGATTCAAACTTTATTATAAGTAATTATCCGAACTTGATATAATTCGATTATCGACAATTAAAGTTACGTGAGTTCGACGGCTCTAAAAACCACACTTCCATTCCTCTCCCCCACAGGGAGAGAGGCTTTGAAACCCTAATTTTTTCGTTGTCAACTAAAAATATTTCTGCCCCTCTGTGCCTCGGAGAGGGGTTGGGGAGAGGTTCATCGAACTCACGTTAAAGTTACTCCAAAAATCGATTCAGGTAGGAAAATAGGATTTGGCTCAGGTTTGTGTTCAGACTTGGCAACAATTACGCTCTGATTTAAGGTGAGTTCGACGAGTATAAGACGATGTTTTAAAAGTCATGATTGATGTATCAAATATTTTTACCCCACCCTAACCCTCCTCTTGGAAAGGGGAGGGAACAACATTTTTTCTGTTTCCCCCAATACATCGGGGAGCCACTGCATTGAGCGGCTTTGCCGACTTGTTCGCTCTTAGCGTTCCCGCAGGGTAGCAAGTGGCGTGGGATTCAGGGGGGTAATCATTCTATTAAAATCACAGCCAACCACTTTTAAAACATCCTCTAAGCATCACTATTTTCTAACCAACATTACCCGCAGCTAACACTTGTTTGACTGTAAGCGCAACTTCCGGGAAAATAGCAGACACAATTTGCTGACTTCGATTATATACATAATAGCGATCGCTTCCGATCTACTCACAGTCTACTCACTGTAGCATTCGGCTAATCTCTGTTCACTTGCAAGGTGAGTAATTTATACTGAATAGGCCCTAACAATACAGCAAACGCTTAAGTAATCTATGATCGCACTGGAAGGGTATAAAGTCCTGACAGAACTGCACGCAAGCCCTAATTCTCAGGTTTATCGAGGATATCGAGAGTTAGATCGACAACCAGTAGTACTGAAAGTTCTGTGGCAAGAATACCCATCCCCAGAAGCGATCGCTCGGTTTAAACTTGAATACGATCTCACGCGCCGCGCTCAAGCGCCGGGAATTATCCAAGCCTATGACTTAAAAAAGTATCAAAACACCTTAGTCTTAATTTTAGAGGATTTTGGGGGACAACCTCTGCGTGAGTTACTCAATCAATCACCTCTACCGCTAGAGAATTTTTTGCAACTGGCTATGCAAGTAGCAGCTGCTTTAGAAGAAATTCATCAGCAACAAATTATTCATAAAGACATTAATCCTGCCAATATTCTTCTCAATCCCACGACTCAACAAACGAAAATAATTGACTTTGGCATTGCTACTTTGCTGTCGCGGGAAAATCCCACGTTGCGAAATCTCAATGTTTTAGAAGGGACTCTCGCTTATATTTCTCCCGAACAAACAGGACGAATGAATCGCTCGATTGATTATCGCACCGATTTTTACTCTTTGGGAGTGACTTTCTACGAACTATTAACCCAGCATTTACCTTTTATTAGTGACGATCCTGTAGAACTGGTTCACAGCCATATTGCCAAGCAACCAATTCCGCCCGATCGCATCAATCCTCAAATTCCGCCAGTGCTTTCGCAAATTGTGATGAAGTTGCTAGAAAAAACTGCCGAAGCGCGTTACCAAAGTGCTTTTGGATTACAGGCAGATTTAGAGCAATGCTTGGAAATGTTGCACGCTACAGGACAAATTTCTTTATTTGAACTAGGACAGCAAGATAACTCCAGTAGATTTCAAATTCCTCAAAAACTCTACGGACGCGAGGCGGAAGTGGCAAATTTGTTGGCAGCTTTTGAGCGAGCTAGTCACGGTGAAAGCGAAGTGATGCTGATTGCAGGTTATTCTGGAATTGGCAAATCAGCCCTAGTTCAAGAAATTTATAAACCGATTACCCAACAACGGGGATATTTTATTTCAGGGAAGTTTGACCAGTTCCAACGCAACATTCCCTACAGTTCTTTAATTCAAGCCTTTCAAGCTTTAATTCGCCAACTATTAACTACAAGTGAAGCCGAAATTGCTATTTGGCGCAAAAAATTATTAAATGCTCTTGGTGTCAATGGTCAGGTGATTATCGAAGTGATTGTAGAGGTGGAACTGATTATTGGTCAGCAGCCACCTGTTGTAGAACTATCGCCCAAGGAAGCGCAAACTCGGTTTAATTTAGTCTTGCAAAACTTCATTAAGGTCTTTACCCACAAGGAACATCCTTTAGTGATGTTCTTAGATGACCTGCAATGGGCGGATAGTGCATCACTCCAGTTGATTCAGTTGTTAATTAGTCAAGCAGACAGTCGATATCTGTTGCTGATTGGTGCTTATCGCGATAATGAAGTAAATAAAAGTCATCCCCTGCGAACAACGATCACATCTTTAGAACAAGCAGGCGTAGCTATTCAGGAACTCACCTTAACGCCCTTAGCATTGCCCGAAATTCAACAACTCCTCAGCGATACCTTCAACAATGCCGATTCAGCAGAAATTACTCCTTTAGCAGAACTGCTGCAACAGAAGACTAATGGCAATCCCTTCTTCATGAATGAATTTTTGAAGTCGCTGTATGCAGAAGAATTACTCCAGTTTAATTTCACTCAGCGACAATGGCAGTGGCAACTGGCGAAAATCCAGGCGGCCCAGATTACCGATAACGTAGTTGAGTTGATGGCGCTGAAAATTCAAAAGCTGCCAGTAGCCACCCAGGAAGCTTTAAAATTAGCAGCTTGTATTGGCAATTCCTTTGATTTGCATACCTTAGCGATCGCTAGCTCAAAATCCCTTGCAGATGTCGCCGCCCAACTCTGGGAAGCCGTGCAAACCGGACTCATTGTACCACAAGGCAATAACTACCAACTGTTGCAAGTTGCCGACCTAGAAGTAACAGCGCTGACAAATTTAGATGTAGTCTACAAATTCTTGCACGATCGCGTCCAGCAAGCAGCTTATTCACTGATTTCTACTGACCAAAAACAGGCAGTACACTTGCAGATTGGGCAACTATTATTACAAGGCATTACTCCCCAAAAGCAAGAAGAAAGAATTTTTGACATTGTTAACCAACTGAATTTCGGCATCAACCTGATTACAGATTCTCAACAGCGACAAAAACTAGCTCAGTTAAATTTAACAGCAGGTAACAAAGCCAAAGCCTCAGCAGCTTATCAGCCAGCCTTAGATTATCTGACAATGGGGATTAACAGCCTAGCAGCTAGTTGTTGGCGACAGCAGTATCAGCTAGCTTTGGCATTGCACACCGCCGCCGCCGAAGCTGCTTATCTGGATGGGAACTTTGAGCGTATGGATGCACTCACAGATGAAGTGCTGCAAAAGACCCGCCGCACAGTCGATCGAGTACAGGTTTATGCCATCCAAATCCAAGCTGCGATCGCCCGCGATCGACTCTTAGCTGCTTCTCAACTCGGTCTGCAAGTTCTGCAACTGTTGGGCATTCCCTTGGCTAGCAACCCCGGTCAACCGCAAATTATGCTGGGATTGCTAAAAACTAAACTTGCTTTGGCAGGTAAGCAGGTACACACCTTAGTTGACTTACCAAAACTCGCCCATCCCACAAAATTAGCGGCAATTCGCATCCTGGCAAGTATTGCCTCGGCGACCTATTTAGCAGCCCCGAATGTTTTTCCTTTGACGGTCTTTAAACAGGTGGAAATATCCGCGAAATCCGGCAATGCGGCGGAATCAGCTTTTGCCTACGCTACCTATGGTTTGATTCTTTGTGGCGTTGTTGGGGATTTGCAAGGGGGATATAAATTTGGTGAATTAGCCTTGCAAGTACTAGACCGCTTCAATGCCAAGCACCTGCAAGCGAGAACTTTATTTGTAGTTAATTCCTTTGTTCGCCACTGGCAAGAACCACTCCAAAATACTATTCCTTCACTGCAAGCAGGATTTCAAATTGGGCGCGATACGGGTGATACCGAATACGCTGCATTTTGTGCCAATACATCCTCTATGCATTGCTATTTTACTGGTCAAAATCTGGCTGAATTAGATGAATGTTTAGCTATTTACGCAGATGCAATTCTGCTGTTTAAGAAAAAACCGATATTTGTTCTCATTCAACTTTATCGCCAAGTAGTTGCTAATTTACAGGGAAAAAATGCTAATCCCTGTCAGTTGAGCGGGGAATTTTATGATGCAACGGCGATGTTAGCCCAGCATATTGAGAGTAACTATCGCACAGCTATTTTTTATATTTATATTAATCAATTAACGCTGAATTATTGGTTTGAAGATTATCCTACGGCTGTCAAGAATGCTGATTTAGCAATTCCTTATTTAGATGCAGTTGTGGCTTTATATATTGTAGGATGGTTCCACTTTTATGACTCTTTAGGACGACTAGCTTTAGCTTCTGTTGTCAGTGCAGCAGAACGTCAAAAGTTACTTCAGCGAGTAACCGCAAACCGGAAAAAATTGCAAGTCTGGGCAAAGTTTTCTCCTGTCAACTATAGTCATAAATTAGCGCTGGTAGAAGCAGAATGGCATCGGGTGCATGGAGAATCTAGTCAGGCGATCGCTTGTTACGATCGCGCCATTGCTTTAGCCCAAGAAAACCAATATTTGAATGAAGCGGCTCTCGCCAATGAATTAACTGCTAAATTTTACCTCGCCCAGAACAAATCCAAGATTGCCCAAGTTTATCTGCAAGAAGCCCGCTATCTTTATTTGCAGTGGGGAGCGATCGCTAAGGTAAAAGATTTAGAAGCCAAGTATCCTCAAATCTTAACGCGCATTCTCGAAAAAGCTGTTAACTCCACTTTATCAACCACTACTTCTCACCCAACCGGTCTTACAAGTACCAGCCGCTCGGAATCATTGGATTTGGTGACAGTCATCAAAGCTTCTCAAACCCTTTCCGAAGAAATTCAGCTAGATAAACTTTTATCTAATTTAATGCAGATTTTAATGGAAAACGCCGGGGCGCAACGGGGATTTTTGCTGTTGTCAACCAAAGGCAAGTTTCTGATTGAAGCTCAGGGAAGTGTTGGTGAGAATACTATTCAGGTGTTAAAATCACTCAGTATTGAAGATAGCCAAATTCTTTCGACTGCGATCGTTAACTATGTGATTCGCACTAAAATTAATGTAGTCTTAAACGATGCCATCAACGAAGCAGTGGGGATTGGGGAATTTATTAAAGACCCTTACATTCGCCAATACCAACCGCGATCAATTCTGTGTACTCCCTTAATTAACCGAGGAAAGTTAGCAGGAATTGTCTATTTAGAAAATAACTTGACAACTGGAGCATTTACCCCAGATCGCTTGGAATTGCTCAACCTGCTTTCAGCACAAGCAGCTATTTCCATTGAAAATGCCCGTTTGTATACCGATTTAGCCGCACTCAACAAAGCTTATGAGCGCTTTGTCCCGCGCCAATTTTTGCAATTACTCAACAAGCAAAGCATTATAGATGTGCAATTAGGCGATCAGGTGCAGCGAGAAATGTCAGTTTTATTTACCGACATTCGCGCTTTCACCACCCTTTCAGAAAGCATGACTCCCGCCGAAAATTTCCGATTTATCAACTCCTACCTCAGTCGCATGGAGCCGATTATTTTGGAAAACAATGGCTTTATCGACAAATATATTGGTGATGCGATCATGGCCTTGTTTGCGGGAGATGCCGATGATGCAGTGCAGGCGGGAATTGCCATGTTGCAGACATTAACAACCTACAACGAAAAACGCCAAACCAAGGGCTACTCACCAATTCAAATTGGCATTGGGATTAATACTGGTTCGCTGATTTTGGGGACAGTCGGCGGGTTGAATCGCATGGATAGCACAGTGATTAGTGATGCGGTTAATCTAGCAGCGCGAATCGAAGGATTGACCAAAACATTCAACGCTCCACTTTTAATTACCGACCAAACTTTTGAGCGCTTACAAAATCGCGATCGCTATGGTATTCGTGTAGTTGGTCAGGTAAAGGTGAAGGGTAAGACGAATGCTGTGACTGTTCATGAAGTATTTACAGCCGATCCCGCAAAAGTTAGTGCAGGTAAAACAGCGACTTTAGAGTTATTTGCCTCAGCATTAGCGTGTTACGAACAACAAGAATTTGCCGCAGCAGCCGAGTATTTTCAAGATTGCTTGCAGCAAAACCCGTGGGATCAAATTGCGCAGATGTATCTTGAGCGCTGTCAGCCAGGAAAAGAAATAGCATCAATTTCTACCGAGGCAGTTAAATTTTAAAGCTGGGGCACACGGGAACGTTAATCGCCTCTGGAGATATCGACTTCTGTGTGGGTGGAGAAATCCCTCCAAATAAGCCGAGTCATGGAAGAGGAAATCCAAGAAGTGATTCCAATACTGCTGGGGTTTTGGATTTTTAACTTGGAATCGGATTTGGGGAAAAGGTTAAAGGGTAAAAGAAAAAGGAGAAAGGTATTGAATACATTCTTTACCCCTTCCCCTTTTCCCTAAGATTGCAAAAATATATTTTTGCAAGAGGCTACTCACCGTCCTGCACGCAGGAAACCACGAGTTCAAAAACGCCGCCCCAAAGCTTACCCCTTCATGACAAAACCTCGACAAGAATTACGTAAACAACTGCAAACTTCTTAATTGGCAACTGTTTTTGCTTTTCTTAGTACCATTTGTCTTTAAGCTACAGTGACTCCTAGCGTATAAGAACCAGGATCGAAAGAGCCAGAATCGAAAGTCCCCCCATTTTGCGGGAAGTAATCATAATCACTTATTGAAATGGAGTAAGTACCTGCCCCTAGTGAAGCGGTGATTGATGGAGAATCACTAGAATTCAGTAAGTTCCCAGCACTATTAAATAGACCGAGAACTGTATCGAGATTAAAACTCTCCGTGCTGATAGTCACAGTTCCTGGGTTGGCTAAAGAAAATGTGAAAAAGTCGAAATCAGGATTGTTTCCTGGAAGTGCTGCCAGTTGAGCAGAGGTATTAACTTCTGAACCTGATGTTAAAGTACCTAGCTTCTCAGCAGTAGCTAGTGTGTTGTTTGTCCTTTGTCCAGCATCTTCTTTCTCGTAGAATAAGAAGTCGTCACTATCAAGCCTCAGAGGCGACGCTTGCACAACACCAACGAGTTCATCTAGCTCTCCTGAGTTGTCCAGAAATACGCTTGTATTGGCTCCCACAGTCTGCAAGCGATAGTCTGCCAGTGTTCCTTTGAGCTGGATTGTATCTTCGTTGGAGTTAAAGCCACTGATGGTAGCGTAGTCTGTCAAACCACTACTTCCAGTGTTGTTATCGTCATAGAAGACATTAGTAGCATCTCCAAGTAAGAACCGATCTTGCCCAGGCCCTCCAGTTAGGATATCGACCTCCCCTAATCCAGGAAGAGAATCAGAACCGTTAGTATCAACGCCTATGAAGACATCATTTCCAGGCCCTCCAAGGAGAGTGTCATTGCCAACCCCGCCACGGAGGGTGTCATTGCCTTCTCCTCCTTCGATTTGGTCATTACCAGCCCCGCCAAACAGGCTGTCATTCCCATTCTCGCCCAAAACGAGGTCATTACCTTCCTGACCATCAAGAAAGTCATCGCCATCTCCACCAAGTAAGTTGTCATTGCCGCCTCTGCCAAGGAGGGTATCACTGCTGCCTCCTCCAATCAGGGAGTCGTTAAAATTAGAACCAAAGACTTGCTCGATATTGAACAGGACATCATTCCCATCTCCCCCACTGGCAGTTCCAGCGCCAAGGTCAACGGTGACTCCAGCAGTGGCATTTGAATAGTCAGCAGTATTAATGCCAGTCCCACCAAAGAGTTGGTCATCCCCGCCTCCACCTTGGAGTTGGTCATCGCCATCCCCACCAAGCAAGGCGTCATTGCCGTTGCCGCCTAGCAGGGTATCATTGCCTTCTCTACTAATGAGGTTGTCATTCCCGTCCTCACCATTGAGAAAGTCATTGCCAGCCCCACCCAGCAGGATGTCAATGCCACTACCGCCAAGCAGGGAGTCATTGCCGTACCCGCCATTGATAAAGTCGTCATTAGCCCCGCCAAGCAGGGTGTCATTGCCGTTATCGCCAAAGAGGCGGTCATTACCAGCCTCACCATTGACAAAGTCATTCCCGTCCCCACCACTGATGAAGAAGTCATTGCCAGCTCCGCCAAGGATGGTGTCATTGAACCTAGAACCAACGACTCTTTCAATCTCCAACAGGACATCATTCCTGCCCTGCCCTGTAGCGGTTCCAGTGGCAAGGTTGATCGTGACTCCAGTAGTGGCACTGAAATAATCAGCAGTATCAACGCCAATTCCACCCAAGAGTTGGTTATTGCCAGTCCCACCACGCAAGATGTCATCGCCAGCCCCACCACGGACAGTATCGTTGCCTTCCTCGCCATCCAGCAGGTCATCGCCAGCCCCACCATCAAGCAGGTCATCGCCACCTTTACCAAAGAGGGTGTCATTACCGCGCCCGCCGATTAGAAAGTCTTTGAAACCAGAACCAATGACTTGTTCGATATTAAACAGGACATCATTCCCTGCCCCTCCACTGGCAGTTCCAGTCGCTAGGTTAACGGTGACACCGGCAGTGCTATTTGAATAGTCAGCAGTATCATTGCCAGTTCCACCAAAGATTTTGTCATCCCCGTCCCCTCCTTCTAGTCGGTCATGGCCAGCCCCGCCAAGGAGGGTGTCATCGCCAGCCTGACCAGTCAAGTTGTCATTGCCATCCTCGCCATCAATCTGGTCATCGCCAGCCCCGCCATTGAGCGTATCAAACCCTTCCCCGCCAAAGACTTGGTCTTTACCGTCTTCTCCAGAGAGTCGGTCATCTCCGTCCCCGCCTTCGAGAAGGTCATTGCCAGATCCAGCAAGGAAAACATCATTACCAAACCCACCAAGCAGGGTGTCGTCACCGCCTTTGCCAAGGAGTTGATCGTCCTCTTCCTGGCCATCGAGAAGGTCATTGCCAGATCCACCAAGGAGGACATCATCGCCGAACCCACCAAGCAGGGTGTTCTCCCCGTCCTCACCATTGAGAAGGTCATTGCCGTCCTCGCCATTAAGCGAGTCATTGCCAGCCCCACCCAAGAGGTCATCATTGCCGCTCCGACCAAAGAGGTTATCATCACCACCCTGACCAAGGATAGCGTCATTGTCAAACGTGCCAATTAGAGTGTTATTGCTGTTATCTCCAATAATGTCTGCCATATCAATCCTCTCGGTTATAAGTTTGATTCAGAGATATTCGCTAGCAGAAGTGTCATCTATGAGTAGCCCTGCCAGTGCAAAGAAACCCTAGTAGTCTGCCAACCCAAAATTGTTAAGTGAGAGCTAGGAAAAGAAGTTCATGTTAAAGATTAAAAGAGTAAACATCTTTTCCCTTTTCCCTTGCTTTTTACCGAGCCAAGTTTCCTTGGCGAACCACTAAATAGGTAGTTCAAATAAATGCAGTATGCATCTACTTAGACTGGTTTCGTAACTGCTCAATAATTCGAGGTAAATCGTTCAGTGACAAGTCTCAAAAGGCGTAAACTCGTTCTTGAACTGGTAGTTCGCCCCGATTTATTGAGCGGATAGCTGGTTTATTGGTCTAGACACTGCCTAAATAGCTATCACTAGCATAGGGCAAACGGCTCTTATTTGCTACTAAAAACTAAGAAAGGAACATTGGTCACAAATTCAGATTGTGAGCTAGTTGTCAAGGGGATTTTAGAAGATGCTTGAAAGAAAAACTCTTTGGTTCCTCGTTGTTTCTCAGGGAAAGGTGCAACAATGAGCTTCATGTTTGGTTTTCGTTGTCGTTTAATGCCTAAGTCCTAATTTTCAGGAGCAGCAAAATACTTGATAGGGTTAGATGCTAGACTTTTTAGATGAGCAACGTAAAAATGATTTTGACCGCGATAAATCATTTCTAAAGAAATCTGGTCAAAGGATAAGAAAAGCTCATCAGTTACAGCATCGCCTAAATCTACGAATACAGCATAAAATAACTATGCACCCCTCTCTTTGTAGCTGAATATCGTTAAGAGAACCAGTCGATAAATAACTTAAGCCCAAGAGACGTTTGACAGTATTAAAAGCATCTTTAATTGCCATCTTCGCCGATATGAAAAGTTTTGAGGAGTTAAATTTTATGTTAATCGCCTCACCACGATCCGGATCGTGGCAAGATAAATAAAAGTCTCTGATGTTTGATATGATGTCCGGAAAATCACCCATGATATAAATAGAAATACATAGATAAAAATACATGAAATGATGCGACCGCAACAGGACTTACGCAACTGGCACAGAGCGATCGCTATCAAAAAACTTTGGATAGTTGACTATCGTATTTATGACCCAAAAAGAGATGGAAAACGACGGCTCCGATCGGTTAATGAATACCGCTCCTCGACAGGAAACTTTTTGGATAGTTTGCAGATTTTCATAGCTGCATCGAATGCCATTTGATAAACTTTCAAATCTTTATAATTTTTAATTGGTTCTCTGCCCATCTCCTCTGCCCCCCTGCCCCCTCCTTCTCATTTCAAAAATCCTGAAAAAGTTGATATTTGGACATTTGAGGGTAAAAACTCAACTATTAAATTAAAACCTAGTGTTATACCTGAAGCAAAACAGCAAATCAAATTGCAATGCCAGGGTATGAATAATGAATAGTGAAATTACTGAACTCCGATTTCCAGAGGCAGCAATGACTGCCAGTCGTGAGGAACTATCGAATTTACCTTTGAATGTCATCTATGGAGATGTACCGGCAGATTTGTCTGGACATACGTTCATTATTGCTCCTGTAGGTAGTATTGCCTCTGGGGGCTTACCCAATCCGAATGCAACCCACATTTTTAACGGTGATGGGATGATTTACCGCTTGGATTGGCAAGCCGGACAGGTTACTGTCAAGACGAAACTGGCACGCACACCTTGTTACTATGCAGATCGAGCAACTTTTAACAATCTTGCCTATCGCTCTTATCAATTTCGCGATCGCGGGTTGCTGCGCTTCTCTCCTTCCTTGGGCTTGCGAGATGAGGTGGATATTGCCTTTCTCGCCTTTAATACGGCTAAAGACAGCCAAGAGCGATTAATGATTACTTATGACGCTGGTCGTCCCTACGAAATTGATACCAGTAGCCTAGAGGTTGTAACCCCAGTGGGAGGTAATACTGAGTGGAAACCGTTTCTACCTTTTTCCTATCCTTTTCCCCCTGTGTTGAGTACGTCTCACCCAGCCTTTGATGGTTATACTAACGAAGTTTTCTTAGTTAACTATGGGCGATCGCTGAGTAATTTTCTTGAAAGTGCGCGTTTCATTTATGACCTCGAACAACTGCCCCAGGAACTACAGCAATTGCTAAATGCGATCGCTCAACTTTTAGACAACAATCCTTTGCAGATTCCCTTGGGAATGTTCTCAAAGTTTTCTCAAAGTTTCTCGCAACTATTGATTGGCTGGATTGAGAAATTGTTGGGAACTGCTATGCCAGATTTTGTTCGTTTGATGCGATGGGATGGTGTCGGCAAACTCCAGCAGTGGGAGTTGATACTGCCGGATGGTTCCTCGGTGCGAATTGAACAAAGCATCCATCAGTTGGCAATTACCAAAGATTACGTAGTGCTGATGGACACTTCCTTGAAGATTGGCCCAGAACAAATCCTGAATAATCCCATTCCCGATAGTTTGGAAACTGAGCGCCTCCTGCGACGATTACTGACGCGATCGCAGCAGCCCAATTCCCCCATTTACATCGTGCGTCGGGCTGACCTGAAAGCAGATGTGACTACTGTAGTAGTCACATCTGCTTTAATTCCTTTAGAAACAGTGCATTTTTTGACCGATTACGAAAACCCTGACGGTCAAATTACAATGCATACTGCTCATCTCTGCGCTACAGATATTGCCGAATGGGTTCGCAAGTATGATATCTCAAAATTTGACGCTCCCAAATCTGCGCCTCTGTGGTTGGGAGGAATGTTATCTAATGGGCAAATGGATGTAGGTCGTTTAGGTCGCTATCAAATAAATGGCGAGACAGGTCAGATTCGAGATGCTAAAGTAATTTACGATACTCGCCGTCATTGGGGTATAGGGTTCTACGCTTGCCAAGAAAAGCTGGCCTCTGGATTGCCTGCTCAACGAATTGATAATATTTACTGGCAATCTCTCGGTTTTTGGCCAGAATTGCTGACTGAGTTTATTTACAACTTGTACAAAGACTATCCCTACCGGGCTGTACCACTAAAAGAATTACTGGAACGACAAGAAGCATTTCACAATCGCCCTTCTTCTTTGTTTCGGGTAGATACAATCAAAATGGAGGTGGCAGATTTTTATGATGCGCCTCCCGGTTACTTCATCAGTTCGCCCCAGTTTGTACCGAGATTGAACAGCAATGGCAGTTCTACAGATGGCTATATCGTCTGTACGGTATTTGGGGGAAATAACAACGAAATTTGGATTTTCCAAGCCGATCGATTAGGGGCTGGCCCTATATGCAAATTGAGCCATCCTCAACTGGATTTTGGCTTCACAATGCACACTACTTGGTTATCTGCGATCGCACCTCGCACTGCTAGTTATGATATCCCCGTGCGACAGGATTATGAATCGTTACTTAAGCAGCCAGCCATTCAGCAATTATTCACAGAAGCAGTTTATCCGCACTTTCAATAGAAGTTGCGATTTGGCAAAAAGCATATAGATTAGGAGATTTTAAAAGCGTGAATGTGAGGAACAGTAACGTTTCTACCTTCTGCCTCCTGCCTCCTGCCTCCTGCCTTTTACCAATTGCAACATTCTCAAATCAGGGCACATTACTACTAGGAAGAACGACTATTATGACTAAATTATCTAAAAATGCACGAATTTGTATTGTTGGGGCGGGAGCAGCCGGATTATCTACGGCTTACTTTTTGAAAAAGCAAGGCTACCGCAACGTACTTGTCTTAGAAAAAGCTGGACGGGTAGGGGGATTGTGTTGTTCTATTACTTACAATTCCCGTTCCTTTGATTTGGGAGCAAATTATCTCACCCCTGCCTACAAAGAAGTTCTCAAAATGGCTGAAGAAGTCGGCGCTCCACTTTACAGTGAAGGGCCAGGGCAAGTCTACAATCCTTTTAAATCTCAACCAGGACAACCTGCCTACACCTCAATTATGAAGGCCGTTACTGAGGGAACTGATCGAGTAACGTTTTTGGCAGCCGTTGGACGCTTTTGGTGGGAGCGTCTTTGGTTAGAGCCAATTATTTCCGTTCCTGGGTTTGCCAGTATTAGTCAACATCCCGAACTGACTCAACCTTTTTCCCAGTGGTTAGCACAAAAAGATTTGTCATGTCTAGCAACTTTGTTTGAAATTCCGATTACCGCGATGGGCTATGGCTATTTAAACGAAATCCCCACCGTCTATGCTTTAAAATACATGACCCTAGAAACCTTTGGGACTTTAGTTACTTACGGTGCAGATATGCGCTGCGGTTGGCCTAAACGGTTTATTGATGGTTTCCAACGCTTCTGGGAGCGTGTTGCTTGGGGAATAAATGTGCGCTTGAATATTGACATCAAAGAAATCAAGCGTGGAGCAATTACACGGGTGCGGTTCACCGAACAAGAGCAAATTCTTGACAAGATTGTTACCCATGAAGAAGTTTTAGAATTTGACTATCTGGTTTTAGCTTGTCCGTTGACGTTGAATGTTCTCAACACCTTTCTCGATTTGTCGCCAGCAGAAAAAGACCTATTCGAGCAGATAATTCTCAATCCCTACAGTTTGATTACTTATCTAATTCCCGATCTGGAAATGCCAACCCCAGTAACTAATGTCATTCCCTTAAATGCAATGGGGAATCCCTGGTTTATCGCTCAACAGTTTGCTGACAATGACCTGATTGCCTTTTACACTCGCTTAGATCGTGAGGGAAAAATCACTAAAACAGATGTTCTCCAAGGGATTCAAAAGACATTAAAGAATTTGGGAGTGCAAGTAGATGATGATTACTACACCTACGATAAGTGGCCTTACTTTCCTCACGTTACTTCAGAGGTCATGCAAGCGGGATTTTATGATCGCTTAGAAGCGATGCAAGGTCAACGCAAGACCTTTTATGTGGGAGGCTTATTGAATTTTGAGTTGGTTGAGACTATTGTGGAGTATTCAAAAAGTTTAGTCGAGAAGAACTTTTAGTCTAGAAAACTTCTTTCTCGCTTGAAGTAAATAGACTTTTTGCATAAATCAATGAGCTTTCACCCTAAATCCTTCTTCCAAGGGAGCTGTGTACACACAAGTTATTATTACCCCCTCTAACGATTAACCAGCGTTTTACCCCACCCTAACCCTCCCCTTATAAATGGGAGGGAACTATATTTCTTTTTTTCCCCCAATATATTGGGGTGATTAAGGGGGGTAATTTGACTTGTGTGTACACCGTAGCTTTCCAAGGAGGGATTAATATTATGTCCGCCTAATTAGGAACCACATCTATTGTCAGGACACAGCATTGCTGATATGTGTCAACTTCATCTGGAAATAGCTTATCTGTTGGCTTACATCCCCGCCCGGAAAGAAATTTTCTGGCTTTTAGCTTAACTCTACTTCAGTAGACTGGAGATTTTTGGCGATATTTAGTCATCTTCAGATGACTTTAGCAATGAGACGGGAATTTCAATTCCCGGCAGACAAGAGCATTGCTGTGCCCTTACCGCGTGGTCTATTTACTTAAAAATAGCTGTAAGCGATCGCCTAGTTTAAAATACAAAAATCTTCAAATTCATTTCTTATTTGATGAAATATATTAAAGGTATTGCTGAGTAAAATACCTTTACTCAGCATTCCCATAACAGCGAAAATCGGTTTAAACGGTGACTCTTGTACCGTCAAATTTGGTAAAGGTGAAGCCATTAAATATTTCGTTATAACCCAGTCTCTCATCTCTGAGCAGACTAATAGCAACCTCTTCTCCTAAAGCCAAACCAGCAGAACCATCCGAACGCCAATGGATACCACCGTGGCCGCGACCAATAGCATAGTTAGTTGCCAGTTTATTTAACTCTCCACCCACAGTTAATGGCGGGCCACTGTAAGCAATTACTTTTGTCGGGTCATTGGGATCGGGCACTACTGGTGAGGGGATAACAAAGTTTTCATCAAAGAATGCTTTCAACAGTGTGACATTAACACCAGCAATAGCAGCCGCACCACCTGTATAGGAGGAATGGGTTGGTGATGCTTCTGGATATGCTTGGGGCAATAGATAAGTACCAAAGGTGCTAAAGGTCTGAGCCAAAGCTTGGGAATTAAGCAGCTCAGAATTAATTGGATACTGAGTTTTATTCACAATGTTGTTGTAGACTAGTCCACCATAGGCTTCTGGGCGCAGAATGCGGTGTACATGATACTTCTGCCAGTACGAGGCTCTAATCACGCGTGAACTACCCAAATTAAGCAAGGCTTGGAAATGTCCGAGTGCAAACGTTGCATTAGAACCAATTTGCGTCTTCGATCTGACGTAGGGATTGCCCGGATTTAAAGGTGTACCGTTGCTGTTAAGAATCAAGGAGGCTCCTAAGTATGTAGGGCCGCCAATATGGGCATACTCACCTAAATCCCGAACTGTGACTATGTAACGGTTTTTGGGGTCGTATTTAATAGATTTCCCAGAACTACCTCCATTCTGAACAGCCAACCATTCCTGGAAATTGAGTAGAAAGTCATTACCAGGAAGAGCAGTACGAATCAATGGCGAAACAGACTGAGTTCCCCAAGGAATGATTTGCAACAAAAATTGTGAGATATAAGGCCCATCTAGCACCCCTGGCGGAGTAACATATCTTGTACTTGAACCGGAACCGACATAGTTGACACTACCACGAAATAAAGTTTGAGGGGTGACACGACCATTTTGTTTTGGCCCTCGAAACGCCGAAAGCTTGTTGAGGTCTTCAACTGCTGCCAAAACTTTTGGGTCATCAGTATTGTTTTGAAACTTGGAAAGAGGTACATCTCGGAGTAAAGCTTGCCAGTAGAGTTCAACTGCTTCAGCAGCGCGCTCTGCACTAGCTAGAGATGGTGGTGGTGGTACAGCTATTTGCGCTGCATTGATTCCTTCTAAGCTGATTGCTAGAGGCCCTTGAGGATTGACCAGCTTTCTGGTGCCACCCAAAATGATATTTTCATAATCATTCGGGTTTTGCGTTGTTAGTGCTTTGGTCAAAGAGTCGTAAGCTTCCAGCTTAACTTCGCCTAGTTGGTTATGCGGTAGTCCTCTACTATCAGAGCCGATTTTATTGGGATAACGCTCCTCATCGCCGTTGGTCGGATGGGGCGGAATCGGAATATTTCGTTCCAGTGTCGCTGCTTCAAGACGTACTCTATAGGCTTTATTAACAAACCTGCTGTAGTCGAAGGGTCGATTATTATACCGCCTGTTGATAGCTTGGGCTTGTACAACATCTCCAACATTTCCTCCGTTTTTTGAGGAGAAAGGTGAACCTAAAACTCCTGCAACAACGCTAGCGGCACTAAACAAACCAGCGCGACCAAGAAATGAGCGTCTGCTGGCTTGACTACCAAAGAAACGTTTGCTAGCTACACGGGGTTGTTTCAGTTTATCTATTTCGCTATTAGCCTGAGTAGTTTGCTCGGAACCTTGATGAGAATTTGGATCTACTTGCATGAGATGTTCTCCACTAGAAAAAATAATCCAAAAATTTAGTCATAAGTGAATACATGAGCATCTGAAAACTAGAACAAATAGCTACACAGAAAATGCCCACTTCCAGAGAAACAGGGAAATTAAATCTGATTTGGGATGATATCTGGGGTTACTTTACTGGTAATGGAAGGTAACTTGCATAAGAGTGATATCAAGTTCGGTTAAACACTTAATCATATCTGTATGTTAAGTTGAAGAACCTAGAATCTAATGTGAATAGCATCTTTTAGAGAAAGGGCTTCTCGCAGTCAAACCCAACATTTGATCATTGTTTAGGTTGGGTTTTACTGCCGTTCAACCCAACCTAAATTGATAGATTATATTAGAAGTAATCACCCAAACTTGATATGATTCTCCTTACAGTCATATTGGCATTCAATGCTGCTATGATGACTCGATCGCATGGCTGTTATACTTTTGTAGTTGTAATCAGTGCGATCAGATGTTGCCGGATTAAAGCACAGCTAAAACCACGGCTTACTTCCAGTCAAGCTATGTAGTACTGTAAATCTATCGATTTACCGTATTTTACAGATGTTAAATCAGACTTTCTCACAATCGGTGATAAAAATCAAGAGGTTTTTACAATAAACTTAGCAAGAGCGGGAAACCCTAGAATAACAGCACACAGTGTTGTATTCTCTGCTTGAGACTGTGGATAAAACGCAACGCGGTGGGTTTTGATCGAGTATCAACAAAGGCGGTTGTTGTTGAAAGGTTGAGTTGAGAGAACTACGAGTAGGCGTAGCCCGTCATAGACATCGCTTCCAGACAACATCCCATCAAAGCGGATTTAGCCTTTATTGGACTGGGCAATTAAGCCCAACTCTGCATAAATTGGATGCACTATTTTTCTTATTTGGGGCAGTTGTCTACTAAAGAAATATGCTCCTAAAATGCAACAAACAACGCCAAATAATAAAGAATTATTAACACCAAAGTAACCTGTTAATGCTCCAAAAAATAAATTACCAAAAGGTAGTATTCCTAAAAAACCAGTTGTAAATATACTAGTTACTCTACCTCTTTTGTCTTCATCAGGAAGAATTGATTGTACAAAGTTACTGATTGAAGCCAAGGTGAGAGTATTATTCATACCAATAATAAACATGAATAGTAGACAAATCTCCAAATTATTTGAGCGAGAAAAAACTGTTAAACCTAAACCTAAAAGTGCAGCAGATATTGCTATAATTTTTCCCAGTCCCATAACATTTTTTCTAGAAATGAGATAAATACCTGAAACTATGGAGCCAAAAGCCGAAGCTGTCATCAGAAAGCCCATAGTTTCAGCGTTTCCCTTTATTACTTCTTGAGCAAAAATCGGCACTAGATTTACATGAGTCATTCCCATAAAACAAATAACAAATTGTGATATTAATAAATATTTAATCGGCATAAATTCGTATGCGTAAACAAATCCTTCTTTAAGGTTTTTCCATATTTTTGCTTTTTGAACCAAGGAATTATTGATAACTGGGTTAACTTTGATAGTTAAGATTGCAGATACAAATGGTAGATAGCTGATACTATCTACTAAAAAGCAGGAAGCTGCACCAGACCTAGCAATCAGTAAACCCCCAATCATCGGGCTAACAAACTTCGCTGTATTAATCAAGAATGAATGGAAAGCCATTGCACTATAAGTATCTGATTTCTTATCCAGAAGTCTGGGAATAATTACCTGACGTGCTGGTAAATCGAAAGCTTTTACCGTTCCCTGAAGCGTGCCAATGACAATAATCCATGTAACATTGATGTTATCGCTAAGAGTTAAAAAGGTTAAGGTAGAAGATAGCAGAATAGATACTAGCTGAGTAGTTAATAGAACATATCGTAAGTTCCAGCGATCTAGCAATACTCCTACCAATGGTGTAATAATTAAGCCCATAGCTTGATTTGTAAATCCAGCTACACCCACTAATACAGCCGAATTAGTTAGCTGATAAACTAGCCATACCAAAGCAATTTGAGTCATCCAAGACCCAAAAAAAGATAAACTTTGTCCAATAACGAAACAAGAAAAGTTTACAGATTTAAGCGCAGGTGGAATTTCAAAAAAAAACTTTGGTTTATGTTTTTGGACTTTTACTCTATTACTTGGTATCATTAGTTTTTCCCTCTTTTAAAATTATTCCAACCCTATTTAAGATTTTCATCCTTTGTTCGTTGTTAGAACTTACGCACAAGAGATCCATTAGCCCCCTTTTTTCTCCTCTTTTGTTACTTTTGGAGAATGCAATAACCCAAAACTTTATCGGGTTTTAGTTTCTACTTTTTGTCTAAAAACTTTAGTTTTTCTTAAAAAATCAAGCTTCAAAGTTTGATTCAACCTAAATCTCAGAATCTGGATTCGATTATTGTTTTTTGAGAGTAGCAAACCAGGATTAAGAGGGGATAGACGTTTCTAGTTGTTAGGTTGTGTTGCCTTTCGTGCGCTTTGCGTTCACTCTATTCATAGTGTTTTTTCCTTTAACCTATTACCTTTGGATTAAAATAATTTGCACGGATGAGGACATTGGTAAAAACTTTGAAATCCAATGTCTCTAGTAATTTTTGTGATGAAGTTTTAGCAGCCTTGAAATAGTATTAGCAAGGCTTAATGTTAGCAAGACAGAAAGTTTGTACACTTATTATTAAAGTAAAAAATAGCACTTTGATGACTAGAATGCATACAATACCATGTTTGGTCGAATAGCCACAACCCCTACCGGTAAACAGCAAGGGTTTGAGGTGGTTGATGCTCAATTAAACCCAGTTGAGATCGCAGCCAAGCGCGATCGCATTGAACAGACCAGAGTTTATCGTGTCTAAGTTGTTTAGCTGCCAGATGTGGCCAGTAAGGATTGCGAATGAGCGATAAACGCCACAGCCAACAAAAAGCATCCCAGAGTACAAACGCCTGATTATGTCTAGCTATTTATTTGGTTGCACAAATAATTAGGTATGCATATTTTCATAAAGACTGTATACTATCTAAAATACATTAAATCGACCGATAAAGTGTAGTATACCATCTAGTTCATGTAAATACCTGCCAGTCAATTATTTAACTGCACTAATCAGAAAACAGAATGGTTTCTTTCATCCATAGTGGGCGATCATGAACAGCTTCTGTTTTATTGGTTTAGTTTGAGTTGTGCAATCTCAAATAGTCTGCATGTCACGATTATTACAAGGAAAAGATTTTATGAGCAACATCCAACTGTACTTCGCCAAAGCCTCTACCTTTTCTCAACGTACTCGTGTAGTCTTACTGGAAAAAGGCATTGACTTCACCCCGATAGAAATTGACTTACAAAATAAACCAGATGGGTACACGCAGATTTCGCGCTATGGTAAAGTTCCGGCTATCAAACATGGGGATGTTGAAATTTACGAGTCCGCCATTATCAATGAATATCTAGATGAAGTTTTTCCAGAGCCACCTTTATTACCCCGCGATCCCGCAGCTAAAGCGATCGCTCGGATTTGGATAGACTACGCCAATACTTGCCTTGTCCCGGCTTTTAACAAATTTTTGCGCGGTAAAGATAGCACCGAACAAGAACAAGGACGAAAAGAGTTCACAGAAGCGCTTTTATATATTGAGAAGGAAGGATTAGGCAAAGGTGATTACTTCTTAGGAGATCAATTTAGCCTAGTTGATATCAGCTTCTATCCCTGGTTTGAACGTTTACCACTCTTAGAACACTTCCGCAAATTCACACTACCGGCAGAAACACCTCGTTTGCAGACATGGTGGAACAGGTTAAGCGATCGCTCCTCAATCCAAGCAGTAGCAAACCCTGTGGACTTCTACTTGCAAAGATTCGCCAAGGTTCTCGGTGAACCTGTTCCTGTTGGTGCATCTCAAAAATAGGGCACAAAGGTATGGTAATGGGGAGTGAACCGTTAACTGTTGAGTATTGACCAAAAATTAACCAAAATCCAAAATGGGATGACCTATGAGCTTAAATAACCAAGTTCTAGATAGACCGATTTCCCAAGAACTGCCATCCGTAGAGGCTAACCTCAGTTACCTGGTTCCAATGGCAGAAAAACCTGTTAACTATACTTACGAACCGCCAACCGGGATTCCTCGCACGAATGCAACTTATCAGACGCACAAACTGCCAATTTACAACGCTCGTTCTATCTCAGAGAACATCTCGTTAGATCGAGAAGGATTCGCCTTTACTGGACATAATACTAATGTCCGCAACTTTTACGATGAAGACGAAGTACGCCGCGTTTACTATCCAGAAGCCGAGCAATTGTTAAAAGAGGTGACAGGTGGAACTAAGGTAGTGATATTCGATCGTACCTTGCGTAACGCCGGTCAGTCAAAGCCAGGTGAGAATGATATTAAAGAACCCGCAAAGCGCGTACACAACGACTTCACCGGCAAATCAGGCTATACTCGCGCCCGTTTAGAACTAGCAGCGCGAGGCATAGATGATGATGATATTGATACGTTATTAAAACAACGATTTGCCATCGTCAATGTTTGGCGAGCGATCGCACAACCAATCCAAGAGTCACCCTTAGCACTGTGTGACGCGCAAAGTATTGCATCCACAGACCTTGTAGCTGGCGATCTTGTCTACCGCGATCGGGTTGGTGAGACATACGGAATCACGTATAACTCCCAACATAAATGGTTCTACTTTCCGCAAATGCACAGAAACGAAGCAGTATTTATCAAATGCTTCGACTCCGCAGAAGACGGATACGCCCGTTTTGCTGCCCATACAGCCTTTGAAGACCCCACCAGCCCAGCTAACGCTCCCCCACGAGAAAGTATCGAACTCCGAACATTGGTCTTTTACCCCGCATAGATCGCAGAAACTTGTCTCAAACTCCTACTCTTTGCGCCTCTGCGTAAAACAATTTACATCAGTTTTCGTGTATTTGAACCACACCGTTAGTAGGGGCGTAAGAGGATGTTTAAAAAGTATTTTTGGTAACATTTAAGTCTCAGAAACCTAACCCCCCTAGCCCCCCTTCCCTACAAGGGAATGGGGGTTTCAAAGCCTCTCTTCGTTTGCCTAACGGCAGGCTGACGCCAACGGGGAGAGGAATGGAAGCGGGGTTTGTAGTATACTTTGTGACTTTTCAAACAACCTCTAAGCTCGATTTTATCCATTTTTTTCACAACGCGATCGCTTAATCTGAAACCTTTGTAGGACAGGAGTTTTACTTTTTTAGCTTCATCGACGATCTATCACGTGGAAAAAGTATTTGCCAAAAAGCTAGGGTTTTTGCCGGATAAAGAAAG